>CAJYBL010000083.1 GCA_913064995.1 uncultured Alphaproteobacteria bacterium | reverse complement strand
ACCCGCATCATGATAATGGCATCAAGCTTTTTGGCCCCGATGGGTTTAAGCTTGATGACAAAATCGAAGCTGAAATTTCGGCATTGGCTGCCGGTTCAATTGCGCTTGCTGACGCGCCTGATCTTGGCCGTGCGCGCCGCATGCTTGATTCGGTTGGTCGCTATGTTGAATTTGCCAAATCCACCTTGCCCGGGCGCACGCGTCTTGATGGGCTAAAGCTGGTTGTTGATTGTGCAAATGGCGCTGCCTATCGCACCGCGCCGGACACGCTTTATGAACTTGGTGCTGAAATTGTGCCATTGGCGGTATCGCCTGACGGTCTCAATATTAATGAAAATTGCGGTGCGGTTCATCCGCAGGTGATGGCAGCGGCAGTGGTGGCGCATGGTGCCGATGCGGGGATTTGCCTTGATGGTGATGCCGACCGGCTGATCATGGCTGATGAAACTGGCAAAATTATTGATGGTGATCAGATTCTGGGCTGCCTTGCGCTTGCTATGCAGGAACGCGGAACGCTTGCCAACAACGCGGTTGTTGGCACGGTGATGACCAATCGCGGCCTTGAGGCCAGACTTGGCAAGGCAGGGATTGATTTGCACCGCGTTGCTGTTGGTGATCGCTATATTCTTGAAAAGATGCGGCAAGATGGGCTGAATCTTGGCGGCGAACCGTCAGGCCATATGCTGATGACCGATTTTGCGCGGTCGGGTGATGGCTTGCTGACGGCATTGCAGATGCTAACCCTGCTCAAGGCAAGCGGCAAAAAAGCCAGCACGCTGTTCAACAGCTTTTCGCCAAACTCCCAAAGGCTGGAAAATCTGCGCGGGATTGATCCAGCTATTCTTCAGGATAAAAAGTTGCAATCCGACATTGCCAATATTGAGGCTAATCTAAACGGCAAGGGGCGTGTTCTGGTACGCCCATCTGGAACCGAAGCTTTGGTTCGCGTGATGGTCGAAGCCGAAAGTGAAGCGCTTTTAACCGAGGCAATGGATGCGTTAATTTTGCGCATTAAAGCCGGTTCTTAATAAAAAAACCAAAAACAAATGCTTACTGAATAGGGATTTATTTCTCTTTACCGGTCAGGCAGCATGTTGACTTGCGACATCATTTTATGCGAATTCTTTTGCGGGCCGCTATCCCCCAACGGATAGCCAAATCTGAGCGCGAGAATGTGTTATGTCAACATATGCCAAACCGGCAAACCGTCCGGTTATGCCGTATTTTTCTTCCGGACCAACAAAGAAACGTCCGGGATGGTCTCCAGCCGCACTTGAAGATGCTTGCACCGGTCGGTCGCATCGTTCAGCACCTGCAAAAAATAAAATCCAAACAGCGATGACCCTCGCCCGCAAGATTCTGGGTCTGCCTGATGATTATCGCATCGGCATTGTTCCGGGCTCGGATACGGGCGCGGTTGAGATGGCAATGTGGTCAATGCTTGGCGCGCGTGGCGTTGAACTTTTGGCGTGGGAATCCTTTGGCAAAGATTGGGTTACCGATGCGGTAAGCCAGTTGAAAATTGACTCGGTGACACGCGTTGCCCCTTATGGGCAATTGCCTGATCTGAATGCGGTCGATTTCAATAATGATGTCATTTTCACTTGGAATGGCACCGCGGCTGGCGTCAAAGTGCCGAATGGCGATTGGATTCCCGATGATCGTGCCGGTTTGACCATTGCCGATTCAACATCTGCCTGTTTTGCGATGGATTTGCCATGGCAAAAGCTCGATGTTGTAACCTTCAGTTTCCAGAAATCGCTTGGCGGTGAGGGTGGGCATGGCGTGCTGATCCTGTCACCGCGCGCTGTTGAGCGGCTTGAGAGCTATACCCCGTCATGGCCAATTCCAAAATTGTTCCGCTTGACCTCTAAGGGCAAATTAAATGAAGGCATTTTTGACGCTGCGACGATCAATACCCCGTCAATGCTGGTCGTTGAAGATGCGATTGACGCGCTGAATTGGGCAAAGTCAATCGGCGGATTGCCAGCGTTAATCACGCGGTCAAATGCAAGCCTTAATGCGGTCAAATCATGGGTTGCGAAAACGCCATATTTCGGTTTTCTGGCACAAGATCCAGCGACAATTTCAAACACCAGCATTACCCTGTCGATTACTGATCCTTGGTTTGTCGCGTTAGATGATGCGGCAAAAAAGACAGTTGCTTCGCAGCTTGAGAAAACCTTGGCAAAAGAGGGAGTTGCGCTTGACGCCGCATCATATCGTGATGCGCCTCCCGGGTTGCGCATCTGGGCTGGCCCAACGGTTGAGCCAAGTGATGTCGAGGCGCTATTGCCGTGGCTGGATTGGGCCTACACCGAAATCCGCCAAACCGGATCGGCTGCGGCCTAATCTGCGATATCGACGACCGCAATCCTGCGGTGCTGGCATCATATCAACTCTGTATCGATGCCAATTTGATTGCCATGAATTGCCCTGTTTGTGGGGCCAGTTAATGAATGAGATGAAACCATGCCAAAAGTATTAATTAGTGACAAATTAAGCCCGCGTGCGGCGATGATTTTTGAGGAGCATGGCATTGATGTTGATGTCAAGCCGGGGCTTTCACCTGATGAGCTAAAGGCCATTATTGCCGATTATGATGGGCTGGCGATCCGTTCAGCGACCAAGGTTACGGCTGATATTTTGAACGCCGCCACAAATCTGAAAGTCGTTGGCCGGGCTGGGATTGGGGTGGATAATGTCGATATTGCGGCGGCAACCAAACGCGGTGTGATCGTGATGAATACCCCTTATGGCAATGCGGTTACAACTGCCGAACATGCCATTACCTTGATGCTGTCCTTGGCGCGGCAAATTCCCGATGCCAATGAATCCACCAAAGCTGGTAAATGGGAAAAATCACGCTTTATGGGAACCGAAATTACCGGCAAAACATTAGGTCTGATTGGCTGTGGCAATATCGGAACGATTGTTGCTGAACGCGCGCAAGGCCTGAAAATGCGGGTTATTGGTTATGACCCGTACCTTAGCCCTGAAAATGCAACTCGGCTTGGCATTGAAAAGCTTGAGCTTGATGAATTATTGGCACGGGCAGATTTTATCACCCTTCACACGCCATTGACCGATGCGACGCGTAATATCATAAGCGCTGACGCGTTGAACAAAACTAAAAAAGGCGTTCGGATCGTCAATTGTGCGCGTGGCGGCCTTGTTGACGAGCTGGCAATGGCGGCAGCATTGAAAAGCGGCCATGTCGCTGGTGCCGCCTTTGATGTGTTTGAGGTAGAACCCGCCACCGATAATGTGCTTTTCGGTTTTGATAATGTCATTGCCACGCCGCATCTTGGTGCCAGCACAACCGAAGCGCAGGAAAAAGTGGCGCTTCAGGTGGCTGAACAAATGGTTGATTACCTGATGAAAGGGGCAGTCACCAACGCCTTGAATATGGCTTCTGTTTCAGCCGAAGAAGCCCCGATTCTAAAGCCTTATATGGCGCTTGGCGGCTTGCTTGGCAGCTTTTTGGGGCAGGTCGAAGCCGATGGCATCACCGCGGTGGTAACCGAATTTGACGGCAAGGCAGCCGCGCTAAACCCAGAATCAGTAGTGGCAACAACTTTGGCAGGGCTTCTTGGACCGGCAATGGAATCGGTCAATATGGTCAATGCCGCTGCGGTCGCCTCGTCAAATGGCATTGCCGTATCAACAGTTCGCCATGATCGCCAATGCGATTATGAAACTCTGCTTCGGGTAACAATCTCGCATAAAACAGGTGATCGGACGATCGCCGGAACCTTGGTTGGCGGGAATAAGCCGCGGATTGTCGAGGTGCAGCATATCGCTGTTGAATCAGATTTCCCGTCGCATCTTCTCTATCTTCGCAATTATGACAAGCCGGGCTTTATTGGCGATCTTGGCAGCCTTTGTGGCAAGCATGGGATCAATATTGCGACTTTCCATCTTGGGCGGCGTGAAGCTGGCGGCGAGGCGATTGCTCTTGTCGAGATTGACGGCGGCTTGCCCATAACCATGTTGCCTGAAATCCGCGCGCTGGATCAGGTGGTGCGCGCCGATGCGCTGCATTTCGCGCTTGATATCTAATCGCCGATTTTTGCTGGCGGAAGGGCCGCGTTTCGGCTGTGGTCATGCGTGGCATGGAATGCTGATAAATTAACCTCTGCCACTGGCATGGCACCGTTGCCTTTGCCGCGTGAACTCTGCTATAAACGGCCGCGGTTCATGCGGCCCGTCGGCATGATCTATGGTTTCAAGGTAGGCGAACTTGACCCGTTGCAATGTCGCAGCGGCATGGCGCCTGTCCTGTCTTTCGATCTTGATGTCGATCCCCTTGGTGGGACAAAGGTTTTTTCATGGCAAATGTAGCGGTAATTGGTGCGCAATGGGGTGATGAGGGCAAAGGCAAGATTGTCGATTGGCTGTCAAGCCGCGCCGATGTTGTTGTCAGGTTTCAAGGTGGCCATAATGCGGGTCATACGCTTGTCATTGACGGTGTTGAATATAAATTATCGCTTTTGCCATCCGGCATTGTACGGCCGGGAAAATTGTCGGTCATTGGCAATGGTGTTGTGATTGATCCGGCGCATTTGCTAAAGGAAATTGGCATTTTGCGCGATCAGGGCGTAGCGATCAGTCCGGCAAGCCTTTTAGTATCCGAATCTGCGGCTTTGATCTTGCCGGTTCATCAGGCGGTTGATGCGGCGCGTGAAGCGTTGCGCGGTGCTGGTAAAATTGGCACAACCGGTCGCGGTATTGGCCCTGCCTATGAGGATAAGATTGCCCGCCGCGCGGTTCGTCTTGGCGATCTGGCATCGGAAAATGTGCTAACCAAAAAGCTGGCGGCGCTGGTGGCGCATCACAATGTCTGGCTCGCCGCCGCTGAACAGCCGCTTGCCGATGCTGACAAGATGAAGGCCGATCTTTTGGCGATGCGTGACGAATTGCTGACCTATACCGGTCAAAGCTGGCGTTGCCTTGCCGATGCGCGCGCGGCAAATAAGCGGGTTTTGTTTGAAGGTGCCCAAGGGGTGATGCTTGATATTGATCACGGCACTTATCCTTTTGTGACCTCAAGCAATACTGTGGCAGGTCAGGCCGCAACCGGTGCAGGTGCCGGCCCAACCGAAATTGGATTTGTTCTTGGCATTACCAAGGCCTATACAACCCGCGTTGGCAGTGGCCCATTCCCAACCGAGGATTTTGGTGCCGATGGCGACCGTATGGGCGAACGAGGCCGCGAATTTGGCACGGTCACAGGACGCAAGCGGCGTTGTGGCTGGTTTGATTCGGTTATGGTTCGTCAGGCAGGTCATGTTGCGGGCATCACCGGCATGGCTCTGACCAAGCTTGATGTTCTTGATGGGTTTGATGTTTTAAAGATATGCGTTGGCTATCAAATTGACGGCAGCGACAAGGTTTTGGATTATTTCCCGTCCGATGCTGGCGCACAGGCCGCCTGCAAGCCAATTTACGAAGAAATGCCCGGCTGGTCAGACAGCACCTATGGAGCGCGTAGCTGGGCTGAATTGCCAGCCAATGCGATCAAATATATTCGCCGTGTTGAAGAATTAACCAAATTGCCGGTTACGCTGCTATCAACCAGCCCCGAACGCGATGATACAATTCTGGTCCGCGACCCGTTTGAAGGCTAGGCCTCAGCTTCGCTGTGATGCGGCAATAGCTGCATTTCTTCGGCCTTGTCGCGAACGGCTTTTTGCAGTTTTTCAAAGGCACGAACTTCAATCTGGCGAATCCGTTCGCGGCTAACGCTGAACTCAGCCGCCAGATCTTCGAGTGTTAGCGGCGGTTCGGCAAGCCGTCGCGCTTCCAGAATACGTTGTTCGCGCGGGTTAAGCTCCTGCATCGCATCAACCATCAAATCGCGGCGCGCGCCATATTCTTCCTGTTCGGCAAAATTGGTTTCCTGATCAACGCTGTCATCTTCCAGCCAATCCTGCCATTCGCCACTGCCCTCGCCATCGCGGCTAAGCGGTACATTCAACGACCGGTCATTGCCAGCCATGCGCTGATTCATCGAAATCACTTCGGTTTCGGACACATCTAGCTGGGTGGCAATCTGCGTAACCTGTTCGGGCTTTAGATCGCCATCTTCAATCGCTTGGATTTGTCCTTTGATTCGGCGCAGATTGAAAAACAATTTCTTCTGCCCGGCGGTGGTGCCGATTTTGACCAGCGACCATGACCGCAATATATATTCCTGAATTGCCGCTTTGATCCACCACATGGCATAGGTGGCAAGCCGAAAGCCTTTTTCAGGTTCAAATTTTTTGACCGCATGCATCATGCCAAGATTGCCCTCAGAGATCAGATCGGCAACCGGCAGGCCATAGCCGCGATATCCCATTGCGATTTTGGCGACAAGCCGCAAATGGCTTGTCACCAACTTATGCGCTGCCTTGACGTCGCCTTTATCTTTCCATGATTTTGCCAGCATATATTCTTCACCCGGCTCCAGCATTGGAAAGGCGCGGATTTGCTCGAGATAGCGCGACAGATTTCCATCTGGGCTAAGCGCAGGAAGCATGGATTTAGCGGCCATTTTCATTTCTCCTCGGGATTGGACTCATATCGTTAGGCAAATTTGCGTCACTTCGGCGCGACGCTGTCGCGCTTTGCCGACCCTTCTACGTCCGAATAAACCATTTAATCGGGGCTAGATTAAG
>CAJYBL010000082.1 GCA_913064995.1 uncultured Alphaproteobacteria bacterium | reverse complement strand
CGGCTTGTGGCCAAGCTTCGCGCCTACAGTGAACCAGCGCATAGCATTTTACGTCGAAACGCCAAAACAGATAGCGCCGATACAATCTACAGCCATGCGATTGCGCAATATCGGCGCGGCGATTTGGCAGCGGCAATAATCTTGATGGATCAACTATGCGCGGCTCATCCCGCCGATCCGTTCTATCATGAATTTCGCGGCGATATCTTATTTTCGATGGCCAAGGCTGAGGCAGCAGCGGCAGCCTATGAAACGGCGCTGACATTTCGGCCAGACAGCCCACAAATTCTGGTCAATCTTGGACGGGCGCTGATTGCGACCAATGACAAAAAGCAACTTTCGCGCGCGATCGAGGCCATTTCAGCGGCACAAAAAACCGAACCAAAATGGGCCTTTATCTGGCGCCAATTGGCGATTGCATATGGCCAAAATGGTGATATTGCGGCGGCTGATCTGGCGCTCGCTGAAGAAGCGCTTTTGCTTGGCGATGACCAACAGGCGGTGCGAATGGCGAAACGGGTTTTGGCTCATGATAGGCTAAAAGGTGATCTTCGCAACCGCGCTAATGACATTCTGTTCCGCTTTGGTAAACCCGCGCCGTGATGGCTTTGCAATAGCGGCATTAATCCGTTATAAGATGAGGCTGGTGAGGGGTGTTTTTGCCGGATTATTCGTCTCCAGCGGCGGTTTGCCCGGAATGAAACGGGTCTCAAAACCAGAGGGCTCCCAAAATCAAAAGAATCCGAAAATCAAAAGGATAATGTGAATGTCACGCTTTTTTGCCTCTATGATTGCATTGCCTTTGATGTTGATTGGCCTCGCCACAACACCGGCAAAGGCCGATATTGATCAAAAAGACCGCGCAGAAATGCAGCAGGTGATCGAACAATATATCAAGAACAATCCCGAAGTGCTTCGTGATGCGTTGGTATCTTTGGCCGCACGCGAAGAAGCCGAGCGCGTGCAAGCTGGCATCATGCTCGTTCGCAATGATGATGGCGATCCGGTTATGGGCAATCCAAATGGCAGTCTGACTGTCTATGAATTTTCCGACTATAATTGCGGCTATTGCAAACGCATGTTTGCCCCGATCATGCAGATGCTTGCCGCAAATGACGATGTCCGCATGGTGATCAAAGAATTTCCAATCCTTAGTCAATCATCTGTTACCGCCGCCAAGGCTGGAATTGCCGCCCAGAAACAAGGAAAATTCAAATCATTCCACACTGAAATGATGACCTATCGTGGGCAGGTTAATGACGCCTCGATCATGCAAGCGGCGGGTGCGGCAGGTCTTGATCTTGCCCAATTAAAGCAAGATATGGACAGCCCCGAAACAACGGCTATTATCACACGGACACGAAGCGCGGCAGCGGCCTTGACTATCAGTGGCACGCCAGCTCTTGTGATTGGCGATACGGTGATCCCCGGTGCGATTGGCATAGAGGAATTGCAAACCGTGATTGATAAGGAGCGCACCAAACAGGGCTAGGCTGTTTGCATGGCTCGCGAAGTGAGTGTACTGTAATCGAACAATGGCAAAATCAATGAATATTCTTGTTATCAATGGCCCAAATCTCAACATGCTTGGCATGCGGGAGCCCGATATATATGGCCATGAAACGCTTGGCGACATTGAGGTGAAATGCCGTCAATTGGCCGCTGGACATGATATGGAACTGGATTGGTTTCAATCAAATTTGGAGGGCGAATTGATCGAAAAAATCCAGCAAGCTGTTGGCAAAATAGATTGGATCATCATCAATGCTGCTGGACTGACCCATACATCCGTTGTGCTTCGCGACGCGCTGTCGCTATTTCCGGGCGGGGTCATCGAAGTACATCTTTCAAATGTTCATAGCCGCGAATCTTTCCGGCATGTATCGCTGATTTCAGTGATTGCCAAAGGCGTCATCGCCGGCTTTGGTGCATCATCCTATTACATGGCCATTAACGCCATTCCCAATCTGCATTCGGAGACATAAATCAAAATGGCAACGACACCAAAAAAATCAGCAGCAAAAATCGCCGCCGCAAGCAATGAAGCCAGTTTTTTAAAGGAGCTTGCCGATATCCTTGATCAGGCGGGGCTTGCCGAGCTTGAATATGAAACCGAAGCTGTTGCGATCCGGTTATCACGCGTTACCGCTGCTGCGCCCGTTGCCGCTGCTGCGCCTGTCGCTGCTGCGCCTATTGCCGCCGCCGCGCCTGCTGCCATTGCCGAGCCTGTGGCAGAACTGCCGGCAAATCCAGCCGATCACCCGGGCACCGTCAAATCGCCAATGGTTGGCACGGTCTATACAGCCCCTGAACCCGATGCGCCTGCCTTTATCACCGAAGGCGCAACCGTTACCGCCGGTCAAACCCTGTTCATCGTCGAGGCAATGAAGGTGATGAACCCGATTACCGCGCCAAAGGCTGGTACGGTTGTGAAAATTTTCGTGCAAAACGCCCAGCCAATCGAATTTGGCGAAGCGCTTGTGATTGTAGAATAGTCGCCATGTTCAAAAAAATCCTGATAACCAACCGTGGTGATGTTGCCTTGCGGGTGCTTCGTGCTTGTAAAGAGCTGGACATTCCATCGGTGGTGGTTCATTCGACCGCTGATGCTGATTCAATGCCGGTTCGCCTTGCCGATGAATCGGTTTGTATTGGCCCGCCAAGCAGCGCCGAATCCTATCTGAATATTCCGGCTATTTTATCAGCAGTTGCCATCACCGGTGCCGATGCGGTGCATCCAGGTGTTGGTTTCCTGTCTGAAAATGCCGATTTTGCCGAAATTGTCGCCGCTCATGGATTGACCTTTATCGGCCCCGAGCCACACCATATTCGCGCAATGGGTGACAAGGTTGAGGCCAAAATCACCGCCGCCGACGCCGGCCTACCACTTGTTCCGGGCTCGCCCGGTGCCGTTCACACCCTTGCCGAGGCGCAACGCATTGGCGCGGAGGTTGGCTATCCACTTTTGGTCAAAGCCGCTTCGGGTGGCGGGGGACGCGGTATGAAAGTGGCGGAAACCGCTGATCGCCTTGGCGAGGCCTTTTCGGCTGCACGCGCCGAAGCCAAAGCCGCCTTTGGTGATGATACGGTTTATCTTGAGCGGTATCTTGGCCAGCCGCGCCATATCGAAGTGCAGGTGATTGCCGACTCGCATGGCAATGTTGTGCATCTTGGCGAACGCGAATGTTCGGTTCAGCGCCGTCATCAAAAGCTATTTGAAGAAGCCCCCTCGCCAGCCCTTTCCACCGAAGAGCGCGCGCGCATTGGTGGCATTGCCGCCGAGGCCACCCGCAAGATGGGATATCTTGGCGTTGGCACGATGGAATTTCTGTTTGAAGATGGCGAATTTTTCTTTATCGAAATGAACACCCGCCTTCAGGTCGAACACCCAATCACTGAAGAAATCACTGGGGTTGATCTGGTGCGCGAACAAATTCGTATTGCAGCTGGCATGCCGCTGTCATTTACCCAAGATGATGTGACCTTTACCGGCCATGCGATTGAATGCCGTATCAATGCCGAACATCCCGAAACCTTTATGCCAACACCCGGCAAAGTGACCGCCTTTCACGCCGCTGGCGGGCCAGGTGTTCGCGTTGAATCCTGCCTTTATTCTGGATATTCAGTGCCGCCCTATTATGACAGTTTGATTGCCAAGCTGATCATTCATGGCGATGATCGGGATCATTGTCTGGCACGGTTGCGGCGGGCGTTGCAGGAATTTATTGTTGAGCCTATTCCGACAACGCTGGCGCTTCATAAACGCCTTGTCGATGCCGATGCGATCAAAGATGGCAGCTATAATATCCGCTGGCTTGAAGAAGTGTTTTTGAAAGAGAACTAGGCTTCGCGCCCCTTTGGTTAGAGGCATTGCATGTCTGATCACTATATCTATTCGCCCGAGACAATTATCAAAGCCTATTCGCTTGGGCTGTTTCCGATGGCTGACAGCCATGACAGTCTGGACATAAGATTCTATGACCCCGACCGGCGGGCGCTAATCCCGATTGATCATTCGCTTGGCCGCGGCGTTCATATTCCGCGGCGGTTGCAACGCCGTGTTCGCCAAGCGCCCTATGAGGTGACGCTGGATCAGGATTTCACCGCAGTCATTGACGCCTGCGCGGCACCAAGTGATCAACGCACCGACACATGGATCAACAAAGATATCCGCCAGCTTTATATCGCGCTTCACAAGATGGGCTTTGCCCATTCGATTGAGGTTTGGTTAGATGGTACGCTTATTGGCGGGCTATACGGCGTGGGGCTGCGGGCGGCCTTTTTTGGCGAGTCGATGTTTTCGCGCAAAAGCGATGCCTCAAAAATCGCGCTTGTTCATTTAATGGCGCGGCTTCGCCATGGCAATTTCCTATTGCTTGATGCGCAATTCACCAATGATCATTTACAACAATTTGGCGTAACCGAAATTGATCGGTCAGATTTTCAAGGCCGCCTTGCCGAGGCGCTTGCCAGTGATGGTGATCTGCATTTTGATACGCTAAGCGCCACCATGCTCATGCCGTACCTCGACCAATTGGTAAAACGCCAAGCCTAATCGGCAAAACAGGCAAGAAGCGTCAGATCATAAACTGGATGTTCAAGCGCCGATACCGCTGGGCTGGAGGAAAAAATCCAGCCTGAAAAAACCTGCTTTGGGGCAAGCCCATCATATCCACGATCACGAACCGTGATAAAAGCGGCATTTTCCGGCGGTTCTTCGGGCGGATGAAAGGCGCAGCGATTGATGGTGATTTCCAGCGTGCCATAAAACCGCGCCGCGCCAACAGGCGCTTCAACGGTTGAAATGCGGGCGGTAATTTTATCAAGCGCCTGCAATCGCGCCTTGTTCCCATCAATCCATGTCGTCGCGCCAGCAGCGCCTGCCAAGAAAGAGCCTACCAAGAATGGCCAAAGACCGGCAATGACCGCCAACATAGCACGCCGCCGCCACGCACCTATTTGCCCAAATTTTGCGTAAATGACAGACCAGATGATCGCTGGTTGGCGCATCACCTGAGGCATGTTAATTCGCCGAATTATTGGATGAGAAAACAGCCTTGCCAAGAAGATCACTAAGGCTGATCGGGTCGCGGGTATCATAAATCACCGCACCAGCCCCAAGCGTATCAGTGGCGGCACCTGGCATTAATTCAAGATAGTTGCCGCCAAGAAGCGAGGCGGCGGTAATGCGCGCGCTGCTGTCGCTTGGAATTTTAATCGTTGGTTCAATCGCCATCGACACTTTGGCAACATAGGTAATGGGATCAAGCTGTTGCGCCGTGATCTGCCCCACTTTAATGCCCGAAATACGGACATCATCACCAACCGACAGGCCGCCCGTGCTGCCAAATTCGGCGGCAATCTCATAGCCGCCACTACCTCTCACATCTGCCGCCTCATAGGCAAGCGCGACAAATCCAGCCGCCGCCAACAAAACGATGGCGCCCATAACGGTTTCCAAAGTGTTGCGATGCATGGCTGTTATCTCCTAGTTACTTAATCCGAAAGGCGTGACGCGGCGATAAAACAATATCACCCAACAATGATCACATGATTCAGGCTGGGTTCCAAGGCTCATAGTCACCGGTTGCTGGCTTGCGTTTTCCGCCCTTCAGCATATGTCCATCAGGGCGATAGGCATGGTTGGTGCCGGTCACATTCGGTTGATGTTCCAGCTGCCACACATGCTTGTCATAGCCACCAACCGGCGGTGGTGTTGATTCGGTATGATGCAGCCAGCCATGCCAATCAGCAGGCACCTTTGACGCTTCGGCAATACCGTTATAACGGACATAGCGGCGCGGCGGCTTGCCGGCACGGGAGCGGCGCTCTTCATAATAACGGTTACCGAACTGGTCAGTGCCAACCTCGGTCGCCGTTAGCTTTAGCGTCATCAAAGTTACGAAATCCATTGAACGCCTGCCCTCTTTGCTTTGCGGTTTTGGGTTTGTCTGTTCGCTTCCCACTATAGGCGCAAGCAACCCAGCGCGTCCAGCCATCAACCAGCCTATGACCTAAAATATTTTTATCCCTTTAGGCGATGACCATGATCAGCCCCCCATATCAGCCTGCCGCGTTTACAACCGAATGCGATATACGCTTTTTTTGACCGCATTTTTTAAGCCCAATTTTCACATTACTGTGTTTATAAAAATAACTTTTCATCAGAGACTTACTCTCAGAAGTGACACTTGGTCGGCAAGAGTAAGACTCTACATCGGGGCTTTTTTATGGCATTTTTTTGTCCTTTGACGCGTTTTGGCTATTGTCCATTTCCTGCTATATAATGTAGTTTAATGTGCGGTCGCGCGCTACATGTTGTGACTAAATCCATATCAAACATCGGTAAGATCAAGAAATTAAACAAAATTCTCAGCTATATGAGCTGTGATTAAAAACGTAATAAAGGAAAAGATAGATGCATTTTGAAAGACGGTTCACGACATCTGGTCAAGACGCCTACGCAAATATTGAATTTAGGTCAGCGACAAGTGAGATTCGCAACCCAGATGGTACGATCGTGTTTCAGGCTGAGAGTATTGAAGTTCCAGCCCAGTTTTCACAGGTTGCGACCGATATTCTGGCGCAGAAATATTTTCGCAAAGCCGGTGTTCCTGCAGCCCTAAAGCGGATCGAGGAAACATCAATCCCATCATGGCTATGGCGCAGCGAGGCTGACCCGGCCGCGCTTGCCAAACTT
>CAJYBL010000081.1 GCA_913064995.1 uncultured Alphaproteobacteria bacterium | reverse complement strand
AGATCGCATCTTATCACGAACACGCGTCAATAACCGGCGACCAAGCGCGCCTCCCGGATGGGTGTTGGCAAAGTCGCTTTCTTGAAAGCCGCGCGCCTCCATCAGGGCAACAGCAATGGCATCACCCAGAACAAGCGAATTCAAACTTGATGTTGTTGGCGCCAGATTTAACGGACAAGCTTCGCGATCAACCGAGATATCAAGGCTGATTTCGGCACTTGTTGCAATAATGCTTGATGGGTTACCGGTCATCGCAATCAACTTCGCATCCAGCCTTTTGAAAGCGGGCAACAGCCGGACAATTTCTTCGGTACTGCCCGAATAGGATATCAACAGCACAATATCGCCTCGACGCACCATGCCAAGATCACCATGAATGGCCTCGGCCGGATGCAAAAACAACGACGGTGTTCCTGTTGATGCCAATGTTGATGAAATTTTACGGCCGATTATCCCGGATTTACCCATGCCGCAAACAACAACATGGCCGGTGTTGGCCTTCATTAAATCAACGGTTTTGGAAAAATCCGACCCAAGACCGGCCTCAAGGCCTGTCAAGGCTTCGCGATAAGCAGAAAATAATGTCTTTGCCGATGCAATTACCTGATTGGTCATGCGCGTGCGGCTCCTCTTGCCCTGACAGGTCAAACAGCAGTCTAATAACCGGTTTTGAGACCAAAAGCCAGATCAGTGTCAGTTTTATGATGGGCTATCCATCTTGTGATGGCTTGGCCAAAAATTCAATCGCCAGATCAAAATCATCAGGCCGGTTCAAATTCATAAAAGGATCAGGTGTTCCCGCAAATTCAACCGTTACGCAATTGTAGCGCGCAGTAAAATCATCAATTTTTCGTAATCCGTTATCAATCAACGCCTTACGAAGGGCCTCAGCCAGTGCCACCGGCCAGATGGCAAAGACCGGATGACGGCGCGTATATGACATCGCTTGGGCGATATCAGCCCCATCATCAAGCCCCGTTTCAAGCCGAGCAATTAAATCAATTGGCAAAAAAGGCGCATCGGTGGCAAGGCTAACCATATGGGTGCAATCAGCCTGATTTGCCGCGACCCATTCAAGGCCGGTCAGAATGCCCGCCAACGGCCCTGCGTAACCGTCAATCACATCAGCGCAAACCGGCAGGCCAAAATCAGCATAGCGAGCCGGATCACCATTGGCATTCAGCATGATCGGCCGGTTGGCAAAATCAACACGGTCAAGAACATGGCGCAAAACCGGTTTACCGGCCAATTCAATCAGGTTTTTATCGCCGCCACCCATGCGCCGCGCCTGCCCACCGGCAAGCAATATGATTGCTGATTTTTGGGTCATTAGCGTTCATCCTGCTGGGCGGCACGTTGACGTGATGGGCTGTCGGCCACATCAGCCGCATCACCGCTGTCAAAAATGATCCGTTCAATGCCCGATAAAGCGATGAATCTTTTGCCTTTTGCACGGCCAATCAGCGTCAATCCCGCCTGCCGTGCCAAATCAACCGCCGCAGCGGTAAAGCCCGAGCGCGACACCAAAACCGGAATCTGCATTTGTACGGTTTTAATCACCATTTCCGTGGTCAGCCGTCCGGTTGTGTAAAACACCTTGTCATGCGGTGATGCGTTATTCAAAAACATCCAGCCAGCAATTTTATCAACCGCATTATGCCGCCCAATATCTTCCATATAGACAAGCGGCCGGTTTTTCTGACACAGCACACAGCCGTGAATGGCACCAGCACTTAAATACAGGCTTGGCGCGGTATTAATTGCCTTTGACAGCTCAATCAGCCAACTGGCATTAAAACGGGCATCCTTATCAAGCTCGATATCGTCGAACCGTTCCATCATATCGCCATAGGCGGTGCCTTCAGCACAGCCACTGGTGCGGATTTTCCGTTTCATCTTGGCTTCAAAATCGGTTTCGCGCGCGGTGCGCACAATCACCACGCCAAGATCATCATCAACGTCAATGCCGGTGATTTCATCATCGCGCTGAAGCATGTTCTGGTTCAAGAAATAGCCAACTGCCAGTTCCGGCACCCAGTCACCAAGCGTCATTGAGGTCACAATTTCCTGCCGGTTCAAAAACAAGGTGATGGGTTTTTCCGTCACCACGGGCAAGGTAACCGGCTGACCGGTTTCATTGACCCCCTCAACCGGCTGTGACAGGCCGGGAGTGTCTGGATTTGGCTGAATTAGAAATGGGGAATTGTTCATCTCGTGAAGATGAACGATATCGGTGCCAATTGGCAAGTGGTTTTGCCTTTGAACTGCAAAAACTCTATGATAAGCCATGCATTGAGATTATCCCAACCATTGGTCCAATGATAGCAGGTGGTCATGAAACTCCATTTTAGCGCTTCTGAACATGATGAGGCCAAACTTCGCCTTACGCAGCTGACCGGACTTTATGGTCAGACCAAAATCGAAGACGCGACCCACATTGTTGCGCTTGGTGGTGATGGGCATATGTTGCATGTGTTGCAGAATACATTGTCATACGGCTTGCCCGTTTTTGGCATGAATTGCGGGCGGCTTGGGTTTTTGATGAACAATTATGAAAATGATGATTTGCCTGATCGGGTTGCCGCAGCCGAAACCGCACCTTTGCATCCTTTGCGGATGACCGCAACAGCCCGCGATGGCAGCGCACATAAAGCATTGGCAATCAATGAAGTGTCATTATTACGGCAAACGCATAATGCGGCGCATATCGCCATTTCGGTGAATGATAAACAGCAAATGGAATGTCTTGTTTGTGACGGCATTCTTGTTGCAACCCCAGCAGGATCAACCGCCTATAATTTATCAGCACAAGGCCCTATCATTCCGCTTGGCGGCGGATTAATGGCGTTAACCCCGATTTCAGCCTTTCGGCCAAGGCGTTGGCGGGGTGCATTACTACCCGATGAGTCAAAAGTGACCCTTGACGTTATGGAACATGAATTCCGGCCGGTAAGCGCCAGCGCTGATAGTGCCGAAATTCGGCATGTGACCCGCGTTGCTGTTGAACAGGCCAATGATATTACGCTTAAGCTTTTATATGATCCGGGCTTTTCGTTGTCCGAGCGCGCCACAAGAGAACAATTCTTGACCTGATCCGTAATGATCTTGACCCAAGATATTGATGCAAATTTAATCAAATTTTAAGGCGCTTTTGATATCCTAACCATGCTGTTTTTCAAAGCATGGTGATGGTCATGACAAAGGCAAAGCATCTTGACGTTACGCAGGCAAGACGCGCGCTTAGCCTGAAACAGGCCAGCAGCGACGAGACCACCGCGCCATTCAGCATCTTATTCACGCATGGCAGCCTTGTCGTCGAAGTGTATCAACCGGTGACAACCGATCATCAAAGACCGCATGATCGCGACGAATGCTATGTCATCATTGAAGGTCATGGAAACTTCGAAATGGGTAATGAAATTATATCATTTGGCCCGGGTGATTTCTTGTTTGTACCAGCCGGCCTGCCGCATCGCTTTATCGATTTTGGTGACACAATGTCGACATGGGTGATGTTTTATGGCCCTGAAGGTGGCGAAAACGCCAACAGCATTGAAAAAAACCGGCTAAGCATCGTTAATTTCATAGCTACAGTCGGTGTCAAGCCGCGCTAGAAACAGATCAACATGATGCCATAAAGCGTCGGTTACTTCGGGCAATTCGCGGGTTAATTCATGCCGCGCACCATCAAACACAATGCGCTCAACATTCCTGATATGGGAAAGACTGCTATCGGTTGCTGGCGCAAAGACAACACGCTCATCACCAGCCACAAAAGCCAGAACCGGCACGTCAAGCGCGGCTAACCAGTCGGGATTTAACGTATAAAGCGCACAAGAGTGATAGGCCGCGCTAACCCAGCCAATGGTTGGCCCGCTGCGGCGCAATTCGGGCGCATCATCGAACCAAACAAATTGATCCTCATATCCTTTTGGATATCGCGTCAGCACATTTTCCGGCCGGTAATGCCGCACCCAGTCCAAAGACAATACGCGGTGAAATGGGGGGTGCGATCGGGCAAGACCAAGACTACTAAGAACATAGCTGGTTACTCGGATTAGCCAGACCGGCATGGCTGGCGGAGCCATCATTGGTGCCGACAAGATTACCGCCGCGACCTTATAGGGGCGCCATGCGGCATAGCGAAGCGCAAGATGCCCGCCCATCGAATGACCAAATAGCACGAGTTCATGCCCATCCAGACCAACAGCTGAAATCACCGCATCAAGCGCCGATAGGTGATGATCAAAATCGGTGCAATGAACCGCAAGCGGATGTCGGCCAAAATGGCCTGACTGACCTTGCCCGGGCCAATCAATGATCAAAACATGATAGCCCTTTTCATGGAAATGCAGGACTTCGGCACTGTATTTTTCGCAAAATTCAGTAAAGCCGGGAAGGATAATAATGGTTTTATGCGCGGTGGAGGGGGCGCACAAAATGCCATCAACAACATATTTCTCATCCGGATTCCGTGCTGCCTGACCGGCTGGCCAAAAATGCGCCCGAACCGACGCATAACGATGATAGACATAAACGTCATGGCCGCCAAGCATTGGCAACCCCGCAGAACGCGCCCAATCAAACACTGCAGCTAAACCCCCTGCAAACCGGCTTTGTTATGCACAATGGTAGATGGCAAATCATCATCTTGAAACCCTGATGATTGGCGTTCCCACATTTGCGCATATAATCCATTTTGTGACAAAAGCTGGCGATGGGTTCCGCGTTCGATAATTTCGCCTTCGGCAAGGACAATAATTTCATCAGCATTCACAATTGTCGATAGCCGATGCGCAATCACCAAGGTGGTTTGACTTTTCGATACGGTATCAAGCGCATGCTGGATTTCTTTTTCGGTGCGGCTATCCAATGCCGAGGTTGCCTCATCAAACAAAAAGATTGACGGTTTTTTCAAAATAGCACGGGCAATCGCAACACGCTGTTTTTCACCACCGGATAATTTCAGTCCGCGTTCCCCAACCATCGTGTCATAGCCGTCAGGCAAACTAGCAATGAACTGGTCAATCGAGGCCATCTTTGACGCCGCGGCAATGTCGTCTTGGCTAGCGCCATTGCGCCCATAGCCAATATTATAGCCAATCGTTGAATTGAACATCACCGTATCTTGCGGCACCACACCAATGGCCGCACGAACGCTGGCCTGCGTTACATCACGAAGATCCTGCCCATCAAGACGAACCGCGCCCGATACTGGATCATAAAACCGGAATAACAGTCGTGAAATGGTGGTTTTGCCCGATCCGCTTGGCCCGACAATCGCAACACGTTTACCGGGCTTAACAGTAAAGCTGACGCCTTTTAAAATCGGCCGGTCACCATAGGCAAAATGCACATCGTCAAAAACCAGCTCGCTACCATCAATCTTGATCGGTTTTGCCGCTGGCTTGTCGGCAATGCCTGGCTCTTCATCCAGCAGGCCAAACATCCGTTCCATATCAACAAGCGCTTGGCGCAATTCACGATAAACCCAGCCAAGGAAATTAAGCGGCAGATAAAGCTGCAAAAGATAGGTATTCACCACAACAAAATCGCCAACGGTCAAGTTGCCCTTTTGAATATCGGCACCCGCCATTGCCATAACCGCCATTAGACCAAATGCAATGATGGTTCCCTGCCCGATATTGACGACTGACAGCGATGTACGTGACCGAACCGCCATCACTTCATAATCGGCCATCGCCGCGTCATAGCGCGCCGCCTCAGCATCTTCAGCATTGAAATATTTGACGGTTTCGTAATTGAGCAATGAATCAACAGCGCGGGTTGCGGCGACTTCATCAGCCGTGTTCATTTCACGGCGAAACCTGATCCGCCATTCGGTGACGCGAATGGTGAAATAGACATAGGCCGCAACGGTTAAAAAGGTAACACCTGCGTAAAACCCGCCAAATAAATGCCACATGATGATGCTGACAAAGGCCACTTCGACAAAAAGCGGCAAAACCTCGAAAAAGGCGATCGTCAGTAGAAATTCAATCCCCTTGGCACCGCGATCAATCGCGCGGGTCATGCCGCCAGTTTGACGATCCATATGGAATTGAAGCGATAATTGATGAAGGTAGCGAAAGGCGTTCAATGCCGCGCCACGAACAGCGCGTTGTGCCACCTTGGCAAAAAGATATTGTTTGGCCTCGCTAAACACCTGCTGGCCAAGCCGCGCCAGCGCATAGCCACCAACAAGAAACATCAAAGCTGACATGGCAAAGCCGGAATCGCCATTCACCAAGTCGACCGCCGCTCCATAAAGAAGCGGTGTGACCATGTTCGAGCTTTTTGCCGCTACAAGACAGACAAAAGCAGCGCCAATCCGCACACGGATTTTATTATCACCACGCGGGGCGGTGTAATGCATCAGCGCACGAAGAAGCGACGCCGTTTTGCGCAAATTGGACGAGGCCATAGCTGCCTTATAATCGTTAGAACTCGCTAGGATTTATGACAGTGTCGAAACTGAAAAGCTTTCACCACAGCCACAGCGGGCAATTTCATTGGGATTATTAAATACAAATTTGGCGGAAAATTTATCTTCCTGCCAATCCATTTGTGAGCCAATCAAAAACATCACGGCGGTTGGATCAATAAATAAGGTCACACCGTCCTGTTCGATTTTATCTTCAAATGGCTTTTGCTCGGTGGCAAATTGAACATCATATTGCATGCCCGAACATCCCGCCGTTTTGACGCGAAAAAGACGACCAAGCAAATAATTGTAAGCACGCGGCGCCACACG
>CAJYBL010000080.1 GCA_913064995.1 uncultured Alphaproteobacteria bacterium | reverse complement strand
TGCTCAAGCGGAACAGACCATCGGCAACTGGGTCAAGCCGCTTGGAACGTCCTGCCGCCAGAAACCGCAAAACCCATGGCATTAATTTTGGCAAATGCCCAAGGCGTATCGAAACTGGTCCTTCGGGATCGATCAGCCAGCGCGGAACCTGTTTCCACAAGCCCGGCATTGATTGTGGAACACAGGTCCAAGGCGAGATGACGCCAGCATTGCCATAGCTGGTTTTGCTACATACCGGCGCAGGGTCAAAAATCGTAACCTTCATGCCACGTTCAGCAAGTTCAAGCGCGGTACAGACGCCGATAATGCCCGCCCCAATAACAGCAACATCAATCTCGCTTTCCGGCAGTGTCATTTATCCTGTTCCACTTCATGCCGATCGCCGCGTGATGATGGCGCCGATATCACCAGAAAGCGGATTTCTTCGCCGGTCTGATTAACAATTGCATGACAGGTTTCAGGCGGGATATGCAAGGCCATGCCGGTGTCAATCTCGACATTCTGACCATCAGCAAACTGCATCACCGCACGCCCCACCAACATGTAGAAACATTGCACTGCTTGATTGTGATAATGATGTTTTTCGCTGCCGCCAGGTGCCAGCGTTTCTTCAACCACAAGCAAGCCCATCGTCTCGACAAGTGGCCAGCTAATACCGCCATCACCCCATTGATAAGCCTTTTTTGTGCTTTTTGAAACAGGATGCATCAATGCTCCAATGTTGGGCGACCTTTACTCAAATAACGTTCGTAAATCTGATGGGCAAGGACCGGGGATGCTAGCAAAAGCGCATACAACATTGCAGTTGTGCTAGGCGACACCAAAAGCAGTCCTGCTAGCGCAAACATCACTCGGCTGGGGCCATTCATGAATACCAGAAAATATCCAGCGACTGATGCAGACAGCATGAACACACCGAGGGCACATGTGGTTGCAGTTTGGATGAACTCCGCCCAGGTGAAATAATCATCAAGGACAATCAACAACGCTGGCGAATACACAAACACCATGGGAACTAATAATTTCCCAATGCCAAGTGAGAAGGCCGACAAGCCTGTTTTGAACGGGTTAGCTCCAGCAATGCCAGCCGCCGCATATGCAGACGCACAAACCGGCGGAGTAATCTCTGAAATAACGCCGTAGTAAAGCACAAACAAGTGTGATGCGAGTGGCGGAACACCAAGGTTTCCAAGAGCAGGCTGCGCTACTGTTGCCAACATTATATAAAGCGCCGTGGTTGGCAAGCCAGCACCCATGAAAATACAGGTGATTGCAATCATAATCAGTGAGATAAATAAGGTAAGGTCTTGCAAATCAAAATCTGCCAGCGGGAACCAAGCAATTAATGGCAGGGTTGCCTCGCCAAAATTAACCGCCACTTCTGTTACCATAAAGCCCAATCGGAACCCAAGACCAGTTGTATTAACAACACCAACAACAATACCAATAGCAGAACAGACCGCGCCAACGGCAAGTGCATATTTTACCCCGGTAACACAACCTTCCATGATGTCTTTAACACCAATACGGTGCATGGGATTTACAAAACCAACAACTAACGCGGTCGTTATACCCCAAAATGCTGCCATATGAGGTGAATAACCGCTAAATAAAACATATATGAGTACTGCTAAGGGTATGGCAGTTGGCCACCCCCGTCTAATCACATCCCATAGTTTTGGAATCTCTGATTCGGGCATTCCTTTTAAGCCAAGGCGCTTTGCCTTGAAGTGGACAATTGATATCACGCCAACATAATGCATTGCAGCTGGAACCATCGCTGCCAGAATGATGGTTGTGTAAGGAAGCTCGAGAAATTCCGCCATCACAAATGCAGCGGCACCCATGATGGGCGGTGTTATTTGGCCCCCTGCGCTAGAGGCCGCCTCAACACCACCTGCAAGATGCCCGGGATACCCCATTCGCTTCATGTTTGGGATTGTCAAAGAACCGGTCGAGACAGTATTTGCAATCGAAGATCCAGAAATTGTCCCAAAAAAAGCTGAAGACACCACACTGACCTTGGCGAGGCCACCAGTGTAACGCCCTGCAGCAACTGTCGCAATGTCTACAAAAAACTGTCCCAAACCCATCCGTTGCGCAAGGATTCCAAAAAGAACAAAATGAAAAACAACTGTCGAAACGATCCACAGAGTCACCCCAAAAATGCCTTCCTCAGGAAAGTACATGCTGTTGATGAAGAGGTCCCAGTTAACACCGGGGTGTTTTAGAATTTGAAAAGGCATGTACATGCCGAATACAGCGTAGACGGTGAACAAGCCAATAATAATTGGCACAATGATGCCGAGAGTTCTTCGAACAGCCTCTAACAAAACAACAATCAGGATGGTGCCAAAAACAACATCAATTGTTGCAGGATTACCCTGACGCATCACTTGATCGGGGAGTTGAAACCTGCCTCCCAGAAACTCAAAGTCAATCTCATACCACGTTATTCCCACATAATAAGCTGATGCGACCCCTGCAATAATCAAAAGCCAGTCCCAAATAGGCACATTGCCGTATATCCACCAACTATTGGGGCGCAATTGACCTGCTTGTTTGCCGCGAAAGGCAGGAAATCCAATAAAAACCAGAACCATGACGCCGGCCATGTGCGAGCCCATGTGCCAGTAATCAATCGGCACTCCGATACCTGCCGTGACATAATGATACGCGGCAAACAATATTGAAAAATAATAAGTAAATTTTAACAAAAATGGCCCAATGACACGTGTTTGAAGCCCGGAGTCGTATTTCTTCTCCAGCTCTTCTGCTTTCTTGATGTCCAGTTCAGCCATTTAAATTCCCTCAAAGGTTTTTCAAAAAGTAAAATTGCAAAAAAAAGAAAGTTGCAGAAACACCCTCACGAGATGCATCTGCAACTTCAAAAATATGACTTTTACTACATCATACCTTTTTCTTTATAAAACTTCTCTGCGCCAGGATGAACTGGGATCAGAACGCCCTTCAGAGCGGTATCTAGTTGGATTGCCTTGCCTTTAGAATGCCCTTTGTCAAGCAAACTACGTGTTTTTTTGCTCCACAATGCTTTTGTAATGCCGTAGATCAACTCAGTTGGCTGATCAATGGATGTTACAAGTTGGCCATTGACCGCAACTGTTGCAACGTCGTAGCCGATAGTCTCATATGTTCCAGCAGGAATTTTTGACTCGACATAATAAGGAATGATTTTGTTGATTTCTTTACGCTCTGCAGCAGAGAAATTATAAAGCTCAAATCCTTTTGTTGATCCAAGCTGGATCAATGCCGAAAACGGTGTGCCACCAGCATAGAAGAACGCATCAATTTGACCATCAGCAAGCCGCTGGGCGCTTTGCTTCAGTCCCAATTCGTTTTCTTTTACTGAAATGCCATAATGCTTCAAAATCATCTTGACAGAAACTTGAGTTCCAGAACCAGCTGATGCAACTCCAACGCTCTTGCCCTCAAGCTCTTTGAGGCTACTCATCTTTGTTCCTTTTGGAAGGACCAAGTGCATATCTTCAGGATAAAGATTAGCGATGATCCGGACTTTATCTTTCCTGTCGCCTTTAAATTTGCCTGTTCCTTCATAACCCTGAGCCACGCTTTGTCCGCCTGCGAGACCAGCTTCAAGATTGCCTGCCTGGACAGCATTCATATTGAATACCGATGCGTTTGTTGAAACTGCAATTGCAACCAATCCTGGCACACCACAGGTTCCGCCTTTATCGCACGAGCGTGCACCTGGAGGACTTGAAATCGCATTAGCAATCAAACCGCCAATGGGAAAATAAGTTCCACCAGCTCCACCAGTACCAATTCTAAAAAATGTCATGTCCTGCGCCTGGGCTACACTGCCCATCGCAAGTAATGAAACCAAAGCTGTTGCAAATAGCTTACCTAAATATTTCATGGGTTTCTCCACTATGGTTATGTCAATACGTGAAGCAGTTGCAGCCAAATGCCTTTACAGCCTTGTCTCAGCCAAACGCTTCGCCAAACAAATAAAGGAACGGGCCTTAACCCAAATGATCCATATTTAGATCAGGCATTTCCCCATTTGCCAAGTTATTCAGCATCATTCAACATGATACCAATCGCCCCAACTTTAAAGCGAGACTGCCCCTTAAGACAAACTATAAATTACTCTAATTCGATTAAAAGTTCTTTTAGGTTCTTACGGGCTATCATGTGACATCAAGCAAAACACAAAAAGCACCAAATGTTTAGTTTATGGCAGATGACCGTCATTCGGGAAGTTATGAAGACCGGTTCAATTTCTGCTGCGGCGCGGCAATTAGGGCGAACCCAACCGGCTCTGAGCGCAACCGTTAAAGAGATAAAAATCATTATTTAACAGTTATTTGAGCGCCAAAACGGGCGTTTAATTCCCGTTCCTGAAGCTTTTTTCTGCTCGACAGAGCCAATGAAATTCTGGAGCAAATTGATGATCTTAAACAATTATTAAAATCAGGTGGCGAGGCAACCCCGACAAAAATAAATATCAGGCCGATGCCCGTCTTTGGTGATCATTTCTTTCCGCGCATCATTGCCAAATTTTCGAAAAACCACCCAAAGACCAATTCTCAAATTGCAGTTCAAGGGTCACCTGAAGTCATTTCAAGTATGAAAACAAAGCGATTCGATATTGGCCATGACGAAGCGCAAGGCCATATTGGTGACGCCCCTATCCGGCGATAATGATTTGATCAATGCGGCGGTTAAATCAGGCGGGGTTGCGCGTCATTGATTTTGCGGCGCGGCCTTTTCGGCGCCGGTTTACGGCTTCCTAATTTTTGATAGACCGCACGCGCCATCGGCTTGAATTGATCGCTTTTCCGGACGGCATAAATGCGGTCACGCGCCTCGCGCATAGCCGCCGCATTCTCGACAATGGGCAACGGATAATCACGTCCAATGACCCAGCCGATCGCTGCGGCCTCAACCGGCGGTATGGCGTGTGGCAGGTGTATCCATTTTGATTGCAAATGCGCCAACTCAGGCAACCAACGGCGAATAAATAGCCCATCAGGGTCATGATCAATTGATTGTTTAACCGGATTATAAATGCGGATTGTATTGATACCGGTCACCCCCGATTGCATCTGGAACTGGCTATAATGAATGCCAGCTTCATAATCGGTAAATAATTGCGCCAGATAGGGCGCGGTTAACCGCCAATCGAGCCATAGATGATAGCTGGCAAAACTGACCAGCATCGCCCGCATCCGAAAAGTGATCCAGCCTTGATGAATCAGCGACCGCATGCAGGCATCAATCATCGGATAGCCGGTTTGCCCCGTTTTCCATGCGGCCAGATAGGCCACTTTGCGACCGGCATCTTGATCCATATCATCACGAACCGACTCATAAAGCGGGTGCATCGCGGCCCATTCAATATCTGGCTGATCTTCAAGCTTTTGCATGAAATGGCAGCGCCAAGCCAGCCGCGACATCACCGCACGGCAACCACGGCGTTTGGCCGGCGTGATATCATTTTCCGGATTGCCTAGATAATTGCGGATAGTGGTCTCAACCTCACGCGATGACATCGTTCCCCATGCCAGATGCGGCGATAATCGCATTGATGTATCTGGCCCTTGTGATGGCGAGGCAAGGTTCTTGATATAGAATTGACTTCGGTCTTCCAGAAATGAGGTAAGGAGAGCGATGGCCGCTTTGCGCCCACCAGTTTGCACATGCGGTTGGATGGCGGTTTTTCCACTTGCTGGCAATGGGTCGCTATTTTGCCCAAAATGCGCGCCCAAAGATTGCCCGCCTGATGATTGCTCACATGACAATTGCTCACCTGACAATTGGTCAAGCGCTGCCCCAAAAAGCGGGTTATCTTTTTGCGGGATCAACTCACTTTGTAGCAAGCGCAAGGCTGGCAGGCTGGCAGGACGTGGAATACGACTTTCCTGCATCCGCTGATGGCGTATCGCCGCCCAATCATTGCGGTTTTTCAACCGGCGAACAACACCATTTGCCGGTGATTCCCGAAATGGTATTTTCGCCCGCTGGCAATAGGCATGCACCTTTCGATCACGCGCATAGGTCCATGCATCGCCGGTTTCTTCATGCGCATAGATCGCCTGAACTTGCACATGGCGCGACAGCTCATCCAACACGTCAGTTATCTCACCAATGCGTAAAATCAAATGCTGTCCAAGCGTTGCAAGGCTGGCATCCAGCTCGTGAAGACAGTCACTCACAAAACACCAATGCCGCCTTGATGATGTTGGCAATTGCCAATAATCCGGCTCGACAACAAAAAGCGGTAAAACAAAATCGGCGTCATGAACCGCATCGGCCAGCGGCGCATGGTCAAACACACGAAGGTCACGTTTGAACCAGACAATAATCACTTTGGGCTGCATGGCCGGATATTAGCACTAACGCATGAAGACTTTCAATTGATCTGGCATTGCCAACTCAAAGATCGTGTCAGCTCGGCCGAGCACTCGATCAAATTCACCTTTACCTTCTTGTTCTCTGCGTTTAAATCTTTTTCACTCTCCGTTTTGAAAGCAATCTGTCATGACCAAAATTTCTGCTGATCTTCTTGAAAATATTCGCGGCCAATTTGCCCAGATTGATGGCTGTCCGGTTCAAGGGCCACGCGTTTTCTTTGAAAATGCGGGCGGTGCCCTGACGCTTAGCAAGATCGTTGACACATCGGCAAAATATGCGGCGATTCCCGATAATCAGGGTCGTGACAATTCGGGCTCACGAGAGCTGGTTCGCGTCATCGACAAAGCCAAAGAAGATTTG
>CAJYBL010000079.1 GCA_913064995.1 uncultured Alphaproteobacteria bacterium | reverse complement strand
CAGCAAGCACAAATCCAGCGCGGTCGGTATCATAGGGGCGTGAGGCTAGTTCTGGCGTGTCGTTATATTTCGAAGACATTGCTCCCATCGCGTCAAACAGAACGGACAAGGTCCAATGCAGTTCTTCCCCGCCACCGGCAAAGACAATATCTTGGCTGCCGCTGCGAATGGCATCAGCACCAGCGGTAATGCAATGTGCCGAGGTTGAACAAGCCGAGGAAATCGAATAATTGATGCCGCGAATTTTGAAAAAAGTGGCGATACAAGCCGAAACGGTCGAAGACATGCAACGTGGCACCATGTAAGGCCCAATCCGTTTTGGGCCTTTTTCGCGGGTGATATCAAAGGCGGCAAGAAGGTTAGCCGTTGATGGGCCACCCGAACCGGCGACAAGACCGCTTCGTTCATTTGACACTTGATGATCTTCAAGCCCAGCATCAGCAATGGCCTGTTCCATAGCCAGAACCGCATAGGCAGCCCCTTCACCCATAAAGCGAAGCTGTTTGCGATCAACATGATCGGCAACATCAAGCTTGACGGTACCATGCACCTGACTGCGGAATCCAAGTTCGGTATATTCCGGTGCGGCAACAATGCCCGAGGTTCCGTTACGCAACGAATTGGTAACTTCGCTGACATTATTTCCAATCGAGGAAACGATTCCGATTCCGGTAATGGCAACACGGCGCATGATCTTTAAGCTCCTTCAGGGGTAAACAGGCCAACGCGGATATCATTGGCTTCAAAAACAACTTCGCCATCGCAAAGCACTTTGCCATCAGCAATGCCCATCACAAGGCGGCGCATGATGACCCGCTTCATATCAAGACGAAACGTCACAAGCTTGTTGCTTGGCAGAATCTGACCGGTGAATTTCACCTCACCAACCGACAGGGCGCGCCCCCGTCCAAGCCCGCCTGACCAGCCCAGAAAAAAGCCAACAAGCTGCCATAGCGCATCCATGCCAAGACAGCCCGGCATAACCGGATCGCCTTCAAAATGGCAAGGAAAGAACCAAAGATCGGGGTTCAAATCAAATTCAGCATCAATCTGGCCTTTACCAAATTCACCACCATTTTCATCAATGCGGGTAATACGGTCACACATTAGCATTGGCGGCAATGGCAATTGCGGGTTACCTGGCCCGAACATCTGGCCTTTGGCGCAGCTGATTAATTCATCATAGGTAAACGAGCTTTGATCTTTGGGCGACATCTCAACTTCCTTGTTACAAGCGGGCGCGCACCTAAGGTCAAAATGACCTTGCGGGCCTGCCAGTTTTGATTTTCCTGCTATGCCGGTGAATTCGGTGAAAACACCGAATATAGGCAAGGCTAACAGGGAAAAATCACGTGGTTTCCTGTCTTTTGCTACGACATAAAGCGCAGCTTTTAGCGCCTTATAGAAAGCACGAAACACCCCTCCAAGCCAAGGCATTATTGACATTTGGCCGGTGACCGCTCATTTTGACCCAGCAATGGGAAAGATGAGTCACAAAAATATGAACCAAAAGGACAGAATGACGCCAAAAGCGCATTTTGCCGAAAAACTGCGCCTTGCCGGTTTGCGGCCAACGCGTCAGCGGGTGGCGATTGCCGCGCTGCTTCTTGATGGCCGCCATCGCCATGTAACAGCCGATAGCCTGACCGAAGAAATCACCACTGCTGGTCTGCATGTTTCGGGCGGGACGGTTTATAATACATTGAACCAATTTACCGAGGCTGGTTTGCTTCGTCGGGTGATGGTTCATAATGATTATAGCCTGTTTGATACCAACACCGATCATCACCATCATTTCTATGAAGCCGAAAATGATCAGCTTGTCGATATTCCCCATGATGGTGTGATTCTGGCACAATTGCCTGCCGCGCCTGATGGGCATGAAATCAAAGCGGTTGATGTGGTAATCCATATTCAAAGCAAAAATCCCTAATCGCCGATTTGGCGTTAGATCTGCCTTTATCTAGTTTAAAATCATTCTAAAGAGCCTTGACCCAACCAGGCTTCATACCTATCTTCTGACGCAGACAAACCTTGCGTATAAGGGCGTTGTAATTGACGGAAACCAAAGGCGATGTGACCATACGCACAAGATCTAATCGGAGAGACAGATGGACGGAAATAATGCGGGCAAATGCCCAGTAATGCACGGAGCTGTTACAACCAACAGCAGTAGCGGCACCTCAAATCGTGAATGGTGGCCGAACCAATTGAATATTGGCATTCTTCACCAGCATGATCAAAAGTCAAACCCGATGGGCGCGAATTTTAATTATCGCGAAGAATTCAAGTCGATCGATTACAAGGCCCTGAAAAAAGACCTTCATGATTTGATGACTGATTCGCAGGATTGGTGGCCAGCCGATTATGGTCATTATGGCCCGTTCTTTATCCGCATGACATGGCATGCAGCCGGCACCTATCGCAGCGGCGATGGTCGTGGCGGCGGCGGCGCAGGTGCGCAGCGTTTTGCGCCCCTCAATAGCTGGCCGGATAATGGCAATCTTGATAAGGCGCGCCGCCTGCTATGGCCGATTAAACAGAAATATGGCAATAAAATCAGCTGGGCTGATTTGCTGATCCTGACCGGCAATGTCGCGATTGAATCAATGGGTGGCAAAACCTTTGGATTTAGTGGTGGCCGTGACGATATTTGGGCACCTGAAGAAGATATCTATTGGGGTGTTGAAAGTGAATGGCTTGCGAATAACCGCTATTCAGGCGACCGCGAATTGGCCAACCCGCTTGCCGCTGTGCAGATGGGTTTGATCTATGTCAATCCTGAAGGTCCAGACGGCAATCCAGATCCACTTGCCAGTGCAAGAGATGTTCGTGAAACTTTTGGCCGGATGGCAATGAATGACGAAGAAACCGTTGCCCTTGTTGCCGGTGGTCATACCTTCGGTAAGGCGCATGGTGCGGGTGATGCCGGTCTTGTTGGTGCCGAGCCGGAAGGCGCCGCCATCGAAGAAATGGGTTTTGGCTGGATAAGCAGCCATGGATCGGGCAAAGGAAGCGATGCCATCACAAGCGGTATCGAAGGTGCGTGGACAGCGCATCCGACAAAATGGGATAATGGCTATTTTGATCTTCTTCTTGGCTATGAATGGGAATTGACCAAAAGCCCGGCCGGTGCGCATATCTGGCATGCGGTCGATCCAAAGGAAAGCGATCTGGCACCCGATGCCGAAGATGCGTCAATCCGCGTTCCAACCATGATGACAACAGCCGATATGGCGATGCGCGAAGATCCGATTTACCGCGAGATTTCCGAGCGATTCCATAAAAATCCCGATCAGTTTGCTGATGCGTTTGCACGCGCTTGGTTCAAATTGCTGCATCGTGATATGGGGCCGAAAAGCCGTTATGTGGGTCCAGAAGTGCCAGATGAAGAATTGATCTGGCAAGACCCGATTCCGGCTGGCAATGCCAATTATGATGTTGATGCGGTCAAAGCCCGTATCGCAGCCAGCGGCCTCAGCGTTCAAGAGATGGTCGAAACCGCATGGGCAAGCGCATCAACCTATCGCGGCTCAGACATGCGTGGCGGTGCCAATGGTGCGCGTATTCGGCTTGCACCCCAAAAAGATTGGGCGGCAAACAAGCCGGATCAATTGGCGCGGGTTTTGTCGGTTCTTGAGCCAATCGCGGCCGACACAGGCGCATCGATTGCCGATGTGATTGTGCTTGCAGGTAATGTTGGTATTGAACAGGCATCAGGCGTGAAGGTTCCATTTACACCTGGTCGTGGTGATGCAACACAGGCGCAAACCGACATTGAATCATTCGAGGTTCTTGAGCCGGTTGCCGATGGTTTCCGTAATTTCCAGAAAACCGACTTTACTGTCAGCCCGGAAGAAATGCTGCTTGATAAAGCCCAGCTATTGGGTCTTACAGCACCGGAAATGACCGTTCTTGTTGGTGGTATGCGAGCCTTGGGCATCAGTGAAAACAACCATGGTATCTTTACTGAAACACCGGGCAAATTGACCAATGACTTCTTTGTCACTTTGCTTGATATGGGTGTTGAATGGAAGCCAATGGGAAGCAATTCTTACGAAGCACGTGATCGTGCCACTGGCAAAGTGGTGCGTAGCGGTACGCGGGTCGATCTTGTCTTTGGATCAAATTCCCAGCTTCGTGCGCTCGCCGAGGTTTATGCGACCAACCAGTCACATGATAAATTTGTGGCTGATTTCGTGGCAGCCTGGACCAAGGTGATGAATGCTGATCGGTTTGATATCGCTTAAAGCAGTCGATTTTTCACCGGCATAAATAATCGCGGCATCCCAGTAAAATGGGGTGCCGTTTTTATTGAAAATATAAAATCTAATCGAGGCTTTCGGTTTCGAGAAGTCCCCAGACTGCTTGCCGTTTGATCCAGCCGCGAACATCATTATTTGCCACACGGCACCATGTTTTTGGACAGGATTGCAATTCCATCAGCGCCAACCGTTCGGCAAGCGCAATGACATTTGATGTTTCATCGGGATTGGCATGGATTTTCGCCATACTCTTTTGCACCAGCGCCATGCGCCGAAGTGATAGAACCGATCCATGCATCCATCCTGCGGTGCCATCATGGTCAATCACTTTGCGCCAGATGCCGAATTCAGCATCAACCAGAAGCGGCAGACCAGCTTTGCGATATTGCCATAAAACTGGATATTCCCGCCCGGGGCCAGCCCGCAAATTGGCCTCGTCAAATTTCAATGTCACATAGCGCGGTACGGGCAAGCCACTGCCGCGAACGGTCAATTTGGCCTCTTGTGCTTGCGCCATACCATTTCCGGCTGGCAAGCCAAGTGGCAAAATCACCGCTGGTAATAGCCAGAAAAGGCCAAAAACCAGTGTCATGATCAGCGGTTTTTGAAATATCACAATAAATTTTTTTGTCATGCTGCTCGTTGTTCTGGTAGAGTTTTGGTGGTATTTGGTGCAGATTGATGCGGGTTAAAGAATTAATTCAATAGACCCTTTGTTCCGCGCCGCAAGCTTAGGGTTTTTTCAGGCTAATTGCCAGCCAGAGTTCGGTATTTGTTTTCAATTTAAGAGAGCCATCAATGAGTCAAAGCAAACCAAAAGTGATTTTGACACGCAAGCTTCCGGAGACAATCGAAACCCGGATGCGTGAGCTTTTTGACGCAACTTTAAATGATAGTGACAAGGCGTTAAGCCGTGACGAGCTGGAAATGGTGGTAAAGACAGCGGATGTTCTTGTGCCAACCGTTACTGATAAAATTGACGCTGATTTGATTGCCAAGGCAGGAAGCCAGCTTCGTCTGATTGCCTCATTTGGAACTGGCGTTGATCATATCGATCTTGGTGCGGCAAAGGCGCGCGGCATTACCGTTACCAATACCCCTGGCGTCTTAACCGAAGATACGGCTGATGTCACAATGGCGTTGATTCTGGCGGTGCCGCGGCGGATTGCCGAAGGCGATGCGCTGGCACGATCAGGCCAATGGCAGGGCTGGTCGCCAACAGGCATGCTTGGTCATCGCATTAATGGCAAACGGCTTGGCATTGTCGGTATGGGCCGGATTGGCGAAGCGGTTGCGCGGCGGGCGCGCGGATTTGGCCTGTCGGTTCATTATCATAACCGGAAACCGGTTCACCCCGAGACTGAAGCCGAACTTGAGGCAACATATTGGGAATCGCTTGAACAGATGTTGGCACGGGTTGATATTGTGTCGGTCAATTGCCCTCATACGTCGGCAACAAACCATCTATTATCGCGTGAACGGCTGTCGCTGATGCAGCGCTCGGCCTATCTGGTGAATACATCACGCGGCGAAGTGGTTGATGAGATTGCGCTTGCCGATCTTTTGGCGCAGCGTCATATCGCTGGTGCCGGACTTGATGTTTATAGCAGTGAGCCGGAAATTCCGGCTGGGCTTCGCGAATTGCCGAATGTTGTTTTGCTGCCCCATATCGGATCGGCGACCATTGAAGGGCGTTTGCAAATGGGTGACAAGGTGATCATCAATGTGCAGACATTCTGGGATGGTCACACCCCACCAGATCGGGTGATTGAGGCCATGTTATAGCCATATCTGGCTTGCGGCATTATCCTGCCGGACCTTTCATTTTTGGGTCAATTGAATCTGCCCCGGTCTTAATCTGCAGCACCAGATGATGCGCCGCAACAGCTGCAATCAAGCCGTGCGATGGTTTGAATTTCCATAAAATCGCTTCCCGCCGCTTCGATCAGCAAAAGCCGTCCAGTCAGGGTGCGTGGCTGGCCAAGAATAATCTTGATGGTTTCAAGTGCCTGCAATGTCCCAACCAATCCGGCAACAGGCCCAAGAATGCCCGCTTCGGAACAGCCCGGTGCCTGTTTTGCATCGGGCATGGCCGGGAACACGCATCGATAGCACGGGCTGCCAAGATGGCCTTTGACGCTGCTCTGAAAGACCGATACCTGTCCTTCCATGCGTACGGCCCCGCCAAAGACAAGCGGCTTGCTTGCCGCATGCGCCGCATCACCAAGAAGATAGCGCGCCTCGGCATTATCGGTGCAATCAACAACAACATCATGGGCTTTTAACAATTGTTCAACATTGCCGCTGCTGAGCCGTTGGCCAAGCTGCGAGATATGGATTGCTGGATTGATCGCTCTTGCCACCATCGCCGCTTGCTGAGATTTCAACAGGCCAACATCGCTGTCTTTATAAATGACTTGCCGGTTTAAATCGGTTCGCGAAACATGATCATCATCGATAATGGTAATCGTGCCAATACCGGCAGCGGCAAGATACATGATCACC
>CAJYBL010000078.1 GCA_913064995.1 uncultured Alphaproteobacteria bacterium | reverse complement strand
TGCTCGTTGAAAAAGATTGGGGCGCCTATCGCTATGACAATGATGGCAGCCGCATTTGTTTTGTCAGCAGCGTGCCAACTACAAGCAAAGGCAAATATGATCCAAAGAATCGCGGTGATACCCGGATTTTTGTGTCGCATGGCCCGGACAAGGTTGAACGTGACGTTGTTCAGGTGATTGCTGGCTATCGTTACAAGGCGCAGTCGGATGTAACCCTGTTGATTGACGGCAAAAGCTTTAAATTATTCACCCTTGAAGATCGCGCTTATGCTGAGAGCGAAGAAGATGACCGGCGGATTATCGTGCAGATGAAACGCGGTAACAAAATGACCATCATCGGCACCTCTAGCCGCGGGACAAAAACCACAGACACCTATTCATTGGCAGGCTTTACCAAGACCAAAGCCGTTATTGACAAGACCTGCAAATGACCGTTGTTACCGAGCTAGCTGCGGCAGATCAGCCTGCGCCTCAAGCCATGGACATGCCGCTGCAAAAAACCAATCTTCTTGGTTTGGCACTTGCCGATCTTGAGGCGGAGATGGCGTCGCTTGGTCTGCCAAAATTCCGTGCAAGGCAGGTTTGGCGTTGGGTCTGGCGTCACGGCCTCAGCAGCTTTGACGAAATGAGCGATCTTGGCAAACCGGTTCGGGAATTGCTGGCAGCGCATTTTTCTGCCGACCGGCCTGTGGTATCGCGGCGGTTGCAGTCGGTTGATGGTACGATCAAATGGCTTATCCGTTTTGCCGACGGCAATGAAGCCGAATGTGTCTATATCCCTGATAAGACGCGCGGCACCTTATGTATTTCATCACAGGTGGGCTGCACCCTGACATGTAGTTTTTGCCATACTGGAACGCAAAAGCTGGTTCGTAATTTAACCATTGCCGAAATTTGCGGTCAGGTATTGCTGGCGATGGATGAATTGAATGATTGGCCATCTGGCAAGCCGGAACGCCGCCTTACTAATATCGTTTTGATGGGTATGGGCGAGCCTTTGTTCAATTATGAAAATGTTGCCACGGCGATGCGCATCATCATGAGCGGCGAAGGTGTGGCGATTTCAAAACGCCGCATTACCTTGTCAACTTCGGGTGTTGTTCCTGAAATCAAACGTTGCGGCGAAGAATTAGGGGTTAATCTGGCGATTTCGCTTCACGCAACGCGTGACGAGCTTCGTGACGAGTTGGTGCCAATCAACCGGAAATACCCGCTTACCGCGTTGATTGATGCTTGCCGTAATTACCCCGGCCTATCCAATGCACGGCGTATTACATGGGAATATGTGATGCTTGACGGGGTGAATGACAGTGATGAGGATTGCCGCGCTTTATTGGCACTGATCAAGGGTATACCATCAAAGCTGAATTTGATTCCGTTTAACCCATGGCCCGGCAGTCCCTATATCTGCTCTTCAGATGAACGGATCGAATCTTTTGCTAAACGCGTGTTGAATGCCGGTTATGCATCACCTGTTCGCACACCTCGTGGCCGTGATATTCTGGCAGCTTGTGGGCAGTTAAAATCTGAATCACAGCGGCCGCGGCGGCAAAAAACTGGAATTGCTGGCTAGATTGCCCTGCTTGGCAAAAGCCGCATATTCATTACGAAAATTCTAAGTCTGCGCTTGAATAATTTTGTTTTAATCCCTACATTCGAACCACAACCATCGCCAATTTTTGGCAATGTCATTTTGGGAGTTACAAAATGCAGGATAATCGTTTTATGAATACCGCCGCAGCGACCTCTGCCCAGACCGATGTCGGGTTGCGGGCTTATATGCTTGGCGTGTATAACCACATGACCACAGCCCTTTTGCTGACGGGCTTTTTTGCCTTTGCAACAAAATGGGCCGTGCTGAATGTTGCTGGTCTTGGCCAGCTTTTATATGGCACACCATTGAAATGGGTTATTATGCTGGCACCGCTTGGCATGGTGATCTGGCTATCAGCGCGGATTAACCGCATGTCGGCCACCAAGGCGCGGAACCTGTTCTATATCTATGGCGCCATTATGGGCTTGTCGCTTGCGTCAATCCTGCTTGTCTATACCGGTGCCAGTGTCGCGCGGGCCTTCTTCATCACTGCAGGTGCCTTTGCGGGCCTTAGCCTTTATGGCTACAGCACCAAGCGCAGCTTGTCGGCGATGGGATCATTCATGATTATTGGCCTATTCGGTCTAATCATTGCGTCAATCGTGAATATCTTTATGGCATCAACTCAGATGGAATTTGTGATTTCAGTCGGTGGTGTGTTGATTTTTGCCGGTTTGACCGCTTGGGATACACAGCGTATTAAATCCATGTATATGGCTGGTGACAGCCGTGAAGTGGCAGCGAAGAAATCAATTTTCGGGGCGTTAACCCTTTATCTTGATTTCATCAATATGTTCTTGTTCATCCTGCGTCTTTTCGGAAATCGCGAATAGTCGCAATGTTGCCGAATTAAGAGGTTATTGAAACGCCCGTACCGCTATGGTGCGGGCGTTTTGTTTTTGCTAATATCAAGATCTGTCAAAAGCCAGTATTTGCAGGCTTGGATTCAGTCTCCATTTTCAGCCGAGTGCCGCATCATGTCTCATTTATCTGTCATGCTTGAGTCTATGGCCAGCAAGGAGCCAGCTAAAGCGGCTGCCTGTGAGGCAATTGCTGGACTGGCAGCAGCAGCAGCGTCAATTGCGGCGGTGATCCGCCAGCCCGATGCCGTAGCGGCGCTCGGTGCCATTCGCGGCAGTGCCAATGCCGACGGTGATGACCAAAAGGCGCTTGATGTTCTGGCAGATGAAATTATTGAAGCCGCATTGGCAGATGTGCCAGCGGTGGCCGCCTATCTTTCCGAAGAACAGGATGACGCTGTTCAGCTTCATGATCATGGTACGATAATTGTGGCAAGCGATCCTTTGGATGGATCATCGAATATTGATACGAATGTTTCGGTGGGAACAATTTTTTCGATTTTACCAGCCGCCGCCGGCGCCTTGCAGCCCGGTCGCAATCAGCTTGCTGCTGGATTTTTTGTTTATGGGCCGCAAACAACATTGCTTGTTAGTTTTGGCAAAGCGGTTGCCGCTTTCCAGCTTGGCGATGATGACGTGTTCCACGATATGGCATGGGCGGTCACAATCCCGTCTAATACGCGCGAATTTGCAATCAATGCGTCAAATATGCGGCATTGGCAGTCTGATGTTGCCGGTTATATCGCTGATTGCCTTGGCGGTGAGGCTGGCCCGCGAAAGATCAATTTCAACATGCGTTGGATTGGCTCGCTTGTTGCCGATGCATGGCGCATCTTTCGGCGCGGCGGTATTTTTCTTTACCCATCTGATGCGCGTTCGGGCTATGAGGCTGGCCGGCTTCGGCTGGTTTATGAGGCCAATCCGGTGGCGTTTCTGGTTGAGGCCGCTGGAGGCAAGGCCATTGACGGTGATGGCCCTATTCTTGATTTGGTGCCGCAAACACTTCATGCCCGCGTGCCATTTATTTTTGGCTCTGCTAATGAAGTTGACGCATTTACCCGCTATAGGCCATAAATAGACGCTGAATGTTGCTTTGACATAGGATGATTGCATGCTGATTTCCCTTCGCCAACTTCTTGATGACGCTGCCGAGCATGGCTATGGCGTTCCGGCCTTTAACATTAATAATATGGAACAGGGCTTGGCCATTTTGAAGGCGGCTGACCGTGTCGATGCGCCGGTGATTATTCAGGCCAGTCGGGGTGCGCGTAATTATGCTGGCGATGTTATGTTACAGGCAATGGTCAAGGCCTTGGCCGAAATGTACCCGCATATTCCGGTCTGTATGCATCAAGATCATGGCAATAACGAAGCCACCTGCATGACAGCCATTCAATATGGCTTTACCTCGGTGATGATGGATGGCTCGCTTGAAGCTGATGCATCAACACCTGCTTCCTATGAATATAATCTGGATATCACCCGCCGCGTAACAGAAATGGCGCATCATGCCGGTGTGTCTGTTGAAGGCGAACTTGGCGTTCTTGGTTCATTGGAAACCGGCGAGGGTGAGCAGGAAGATGGGCATGGCGCAACCGGGAAATTATCCGAGGATCAATTGCTAACCGATCCCGACCAGGCGGTTGAATTTGTCAAAGATACAAAAGTTGATGCGCTTGCCATTGCCATGGGAACAAGCCATGGCGCCTATAAATTTACCCGCAAGCCAGATGGTGAAATTCTGGCGATGAATGTGGTTGAAGAAATCAATCGCCGCCTGCCGAATATCCATCTTGTTATGCATGGATCATCGAGCGTGCCGCAGGAATTGCAAGATGTGTTCAATGCGCATGGTGGGGAAATGCCACAAACATGGGGCGTGCCGCTTGAAGAAATCGAACGCGGCATCAAATATGGCGTTCGCAAGGTGAATATTGATACCGATTGCCGTCTTGCCATGCTTGGTGTTATTCGCAAGATTGCCAATGAAAATAAGGCCGAGTTTGACCCGCGGAAATTCCTCAAGCCAGCAATGGACGCGATGGAAAGCCTTTGCGCTGACCGGTTTGAACGGTTTGGCACGGCTGGTAATGCGGCGCGGATCAGGCCATTATCCCTATCGGCAATGGCATCACGCTATGCCAGCGGTGATCTTGACCCGTCAATTGGTTAGGGCTTATCCGCCAGCCGCCAGAATGGCGGCAAGTCCGGTTTCATAATCAGGATAGAGAAGATCAAGCCCTAATTCGGGTTTGATAATGCGCGACCCAACGCGCCGCCGCGACACATAAAAGCTTTGTGCCATTGGTGATAGATTCGCATCTTCCAGCTTTTGCGGCGTGGGTGGTTCCACGCCAATCAAGCCTGCAGCATGCCGAACAACATCGCCTTGGGGTGCTGGTTTATGATCGGCCAGATTAATGATCCGGCCCGAACGCGGCTTGGCCATGGCGGCAATGATAATTCGGCAAATATCATCAACATGAATGCGGTTAAAGACCTGTCCTTCGCGTTCGATGATGCGGGCTGTACCATCACGAAGCGCATCAAAGGGGCTTCGCCCAACGCCATAGATTCCTGCGGCACGGAAAATTTCCGTACCAAAAGCCTCTTGCCAATGGGCTTCGGCAATAACACGCGCTTTGCCACGGGCGGTTGCCGGGGCGACTTCGGTGTCCTCATAACAGATATCATGCGGCATATCGGGATAAACTGATGTTGCCGATACATAACCGCTCCAGCCGGAAAAATTGGCAAGATCACCACCATGCGCATCAAGCACCGGATCTGAGCCACCTATGGCGGTAATCGTGCTGATGATCGCATCAATATCGGCAAAGGCGGCGGCCGGATCGGCAAGCGGTTGGCCTGATTGAAACGGCAGGATTTGCCAGCCTTGACCGGCTTTATCGGCAAGCTTCGATGGTGTGCGGGTGGTGCCGCGAACCTGCCAGCCCTGATCGGCAAGCGCTTGTGCCAATGGCACGCCAACATAGCCAAGCCCAAAAATAAAAACTGTTTTCATATTATTGCCTTTTGATCAATCACTTATGACGCTTGATTAGGCATTGCGCCAACTAAAAGGCCGGGATCAATGCGCCGCCCCTGCCAATCAATCCGCCAGTCAAGATGCGGGCCGGTGGCACGCCCGGTAGCACCAATTTTACCAATTAAGCCGCCACGCTCAACCTTCATGCCTGTTTCTACATCGACTTGATCAAAATGTAAAAAGCTTGAATTCACGCCAAGCCCATGGGCAAGCACCACCGTCCAGCCGGAAAAATACAAATCTTTTACCAATGTCACAAGCCCGCTTGCCGGTGCGTAAACAGGCGTGCCGGTCGGGGCGGCAATATCAATTCCATAATGTGGCTGGCGCGGTTGGCCGTTTAAAATGCGCTGGCTGCCATAGATGCCTGAAATCCGGCCAAGGGCTGGCCAATCAAAACCGCGCCAGAAATCGCCAAGCGGCGCTTTGCGCTGGCGGGCGGTGCGAACCGCATCACCATCAGATTTGATTCGCGCCAGAACGGTGGCTGGCGGCGTGACCATTGTTGATTTTAGCCCATCAATGCGCTGGATGTTATAGTCGCGTTGGCGCGGTGACAAAAGGCTGGTTTTGACGCTTCCATCTGGCGCGATGATGCGAAGCGTAACAGGTGCGTCGGAATCGCGGTGAAACCCAATCACAAAAACGCCATTTTCGCCAATTTCAATCGCGTCATCATCAAGCATGATCTGATTGGACGGATTGGTGCGGGCAATAATAAGCCCTCCTTCAACTGCGTTTCCAGACAGGATTTCGGCGCCATCAATATCTTGTGCCTTTGCCGGGGCAGGAAGCGCCATCAGCAAAACCAAGACGGCGACAAGCCGGATGCGGTAAAAACACAGACAAGTCGCAATGGGGCTATGAAGTTTCATAGGCAAAGGCTAACATGATGTTGTGTAAATGACACTTGAAAACACAAGCTGTTGGGTGTTATCCCCTTCACATAGTCTGCCTTGACGAAGCCGAACGCCAAAGATGAAAGAGTAGCAAAACAATGACCGATCATGCCAGCGCAACAGCCGACGCCGCCCTTCATGAACATGTTGTTATCATCGGGGCAGGTGCCGCCGGTTTGACCGCCGGCATTTACACGGCCCGCGCCAATCTATCGCCAGTCATCCTTGCCGGATTGCAACCGGGTGGGCAGATGACAATCACGACCGATGTTGAAAATTACCCGGGCTTTGCCGAGGTGATTCAAGGGCCGTGGCTTATGACTGAAATGCAGTCACAGGCCGAAAATGTTGGCGCGCGTGTCATTTATGATTTGGTGACTGATCTTGATACATCGGCGCGGCCGTTCCGCATGAAACTGGATTCGGGAAAAGTAATGACCGCT
>CAJYBL010000077.1 GCA_913064995.1 uncultured Alphaproteobacteria bacterium | reverse complement strand
CCAGTAACTCCACACATTCATCGATGTCCGATGATGTCCTCAGTGGGGAAGTTGGCTGAAGCACCACAACCAAGTCGAAGCCGGGCAGCCTGTCTACCGCATCAACAACCACGTCTATGGTTTTGGCGTCGTCAGTCGCGAGGGCCGCAGGTCGCATAAACGGTACTTCGCACCCAGTCGCTTCGACCGATTCGCAGATAACAGGATCGTCCGAGGACAAAATGAGACGGTCGATATATTGCGATCCCTGCGCCGCTTCGATAGTCCAATGGATCAGCGGCTTCCCGCGTAATGGCGCGATGTTTTTATTTGGGATGCCCTTAGAGCCCCCCCTGGCAGGAATCACCGCCAACACCTTTTTAATGTTTTTTGTCACTTCGATATCAGCGCGTGAAGGCTTGGCATCACAACGCGATGCGCCAGCATAAAACAGCATTTCCAAAATTTCTAATTCGGTGAGGGTGCACCGCCTTTTTCAAGCATTTATCGTGCATGCGGGCACGGAGTCCTTTGGCCTGGTCAGCGAGCGTAGCGCTTTTGCCCAAATCTAGCGAAGATTTTGTCATTTACAAACAGATAACCCAAACGGATTAAAAATTGATTAACCGCATGTTTTGAACCAAGCCGACCGTTCGCTAGCCGTTATAGGGCGGCATGGTAAAACCAGCAGGCGAAAGCGTGAAAATTTCAGCATCGCCATCGGTAATGCCAATGGAATGTTCGAATTGGGCAGACAGGCTTTTATCGCGCGTTACCGCCGTCCAGCCATCATTCAGAATTTTGGTTTCTGACCGGCCAGCATTGATCATTGGCTCGATGGTGAAAACCATCCCCGGTTCAAGAACCATACCACTGCCGGCTTCACCATAATGCAAAACTGTAGGGGCGGTGTGAAACACCTGTCCAAGACCATGGCCGGTAAAGTCACGAACCACGGAAAAGCGGCAGGATTCGGCATAGGATTGGATTGCATGACCAATATCGCCAAGTGTGTTGCCGGCACGCGCCGCAACGATGCCGCTCATCAGGCAATCATAGGTCACTTCGGTTAGACGCTTGGCTTTAATCGACGGCTCGCCAACATAGAACATGCGGGATGTGTCACCATACCAACTATCGAGAATGACGGTGATGTCGATGTTCAGAATATCACCATCACGAAGCGTTTTTGGCCCGGGGATTCCGTGACAAACAACATGATTAAGCGAAATGCAGGTCGATTTTGGAAAGCCTTTATAGTTCAGCGGCGCGGGGGTGGCACCGTGCGCCAGAATATAGTCATGACATAAACGATCTAGATGTTCGGTGCTGGCACCGGCAATCACATGCGGGGTGATCATGTCCAGCACTTTGGCGGCAAGGCGGCCTGCTTTATGCATGCCAGCAAAGCCTTCGGCACCATGTCGTATTACTGTTTCACTTCGCATTGTCATCTCTGTGGCGACGATAGATCAAAACGCACCTTTTTTGTGGAATGCTGTCATGCCGCTGGAATAGCATATTTTGCCAGTTGCGAAACCTATAAACTGTATTTCTTGCGGTTGAAGGGGGCATTGACGCGTCAAGTCATTTGACAGTTTGGTTATATTTCAGCAAAGTCTGCGATCTTCATTTATTCGCATATTCAAGGTTTTCACTCATGTCATCTTCTGCGAATCCTACCGCCGCCATTATTGTGATTGGCGATGAAATCCTGTCTGGCCGCACCAAAGACAAAAATATTGGCTGGCTTGCCGAACAGCTTGGCGCGCAGGGGATACAGCTTGGCGAGGCGCGGGTTATTGCCGATAAAAAACAACCCATCATTGATACGGTTCAAACATTGTCAAAGACCTATGATCTGGTCTTTACCAGTGGCGGTATCGGGCCAACGCATGACGATATCACAACCGATGCGGTGGCTGCCGCGTTTAATGTGCCGGTGATCCGCCATCCAGAAGCTGAACGCCGACTTATTGCCCATTATGCCAATACCGATCTCGAATTTAACGCTGCACGTCAAAAAATGGCCGATATTCCAGATACGGCCGCATTGATTGATAACCCATTATCGGCTGCACCTGGCTATATCATTGGCAATGTTCATGTTTTACCCGGAGTGCCAACCATCTTGCAGGCCATGTTTGAAGGGTTGAAACATAAATTACCCGGAGGTGTTGTGATGACACGGATCACGGTTCAATGTTCAACCGGTGAGGGCAATATCGCCACCATTCTTGCCGATGTTGAGGCGCACCATGATGGGGTTAGCATTGGCAGCTATCCATGGATGAAGCCCGGCCAACTTGGTACAGCGGTTGTCGTTAGTGGGCTTGATGTTGCGTTAACTACCCGCGCGGCAAAAACAATTAAGGCCGAAGTGCGGGCCTTTGGCGCCGAGGCGAATATCGTCAATGCTGATGTTACGTCGGCAGATTAACTAAAATCCACAGGCACCATGGCGTTTAACCTCGATGGCCGAACCGCTATGACCCAACCCTTTAAGCCCAAATTGGCCTAGCCCCAAGGTCCTTTGGTCCGGTAGGGTTTTGATGACGGGATTGAGCTTCGCATTGTTTGGTTTGTACTACGCCGAAATCGTTTGCGTGCGTCTTGCTTCATCTGGTCAAAGCTAATTGGCCGTCCTGACCATGTTTTTGGTGGCTGGCCGCGGTCAAATAGCGATATGTGACTTTTCTTGAAAAACGGGATTAGTGCCAGACCTGCCAAAAAGCCGCCAATGTGCGCGATATAGGCAACCCCGCCACCATCACCGCTAAAAGATTGTGGCGCAGCGGCAAATTGAAGGCCAATCCAGCCACCAAGAACCAGCCATGCAGGCAGATTGATAAAGCGGAAAAACACAACAACGATGAAAAGACAGCGCACCGCCGCCTTTGGGTGAAGCATCAGGTAGGCTCCCAAAACACCGGCAATGCCGCCTGACGCGCCAACCATTGGTACTTGCGATGACGGGTCAATCAGGCCTTGTGCCAATGCCGCCAATGCGCCACACAACAAATAAAAAACAATAAAGCGGCCACGGCCCATTGAATCTTCGACATTATCACCAAAAATCCATAAATATAGCATGTTGCCACCAAGATGTAGCCAGCCACCATGCAAAAACATCGAGGTGATAAACGTTGCCCAGCTTGGAACAATGATAAATTCGGCGGGAAGCGTTTCACCTTGAAACACAATTGCCGGAACAAAACCGAATTGGAAAATCGCTACCTTGGCGGCAATGCCATCAAGCGATTGCTGCCAGAAAAAGGTAAAAACACAGGCAGCGAAAATCAACCATACGATAATTGGCCTTCGGCTCGTGGCATTTTCATCAAAAAGTGGTATGAAAAACATGGTTTTGTCCGAAGGTGTTTCTTTTTAGCAATCTAGCGCGTCCGGCCAGCAACGGCAAATAACTTTAACAAATATGCATCATGGTCATGGCGCGTTGTTGTGAATGGTGATTGCAATTTTCACCAGCGGTAATTGGCACTAATCATAATTACGGTTTTTGGTGGTTAGTGCCTTGCCGAAAACGTCGCAATCAGGGCGCAAAGCTTGGTTGAGCGATTGATCAATCCTTGCGCTAGGGTACAAAATTGTTTACGACGAAAATGCCGGAAACGCCGGTTTTGTCATGGAGTTTTTCGGGTGTCAGCCGGTTCTATTGATTTTGGTAATTATATCGCCAGCTATCCGGATTTTCCAAAAGCTGGAATTTTATTTCGTGATATCAGCCCGCTATTGGCATCTGCCGAGGGCATGGCACAGGCGATTGACCAATTTGCCGCGCAATTATCCGGTTTTGACATTGATTTGATTGCCGGCATTGAATCGCGCGGCTTTCTCTTTTCCACTTTGTTGGCGTCGCGGTTGAATATTGGGTCAATGATGGTGCGGAAGCCAGGGAAACTGCCTGGCAAGCTGTTGCGGGCTGGTTATGATCTGGAATATGGCACTGCCGAATTAACGATCCAGCAAGACGCGCCCATCCAAGGCCGATCGGTTCTGATCATTGATGATCTTCTTGCTACTGGCGGAACGATGGTTGCTGCCAAAACACTGCTTGAATCATGCGGTGCTGTTGTTACTGCCGGTGCCGTGGTGATCGAACTTGTTGCGCTTGGTGGCCGCGCCGCGTTGGATATGCCGGTTATCACGCTGAAGGCGTATGATGACTAGTTTTGATCCTCAAACAACGCTTCTTGTTGTAGCACTTTAAAACGAGCTTCCGTGCGACATGGTCGCCGGTTGGACTATTATTTATACCGGTGTAGGCAAGGTGAATGCGGCAATTGCCCTCTGAGATGCCATTGCCATGCATCAGCCAAAACATGTAGTGAATTATGGTAGCGCAGGTGCGTTACGCCCTGATCTTGCTGGACTCCATCGGGTAACCCGCTTTTTGCAACGCGATATGGATGTCCGCAACTTGGGATTTGCACTTGGGCAAACGCCGTTTGAAGATGATGGTGAGATCCTTGCCGGCACTGGCGGGCTAAGCTGTGGCACTGGCGATCAATTTGTCAGCTCGCCACCCGAATTGACAAGCGATCTTGTTGATATGGAAGCCTATGCGCTTGCTAGGATATGCAAACAAAAAGCTATTGATTTTTACTGTTTCAAATTCATTTCAGACAATGTCGATGGCGATGCTGCACATGATTGGAGCCAGTAACTGGCCAATGGCGCCAAGCTGACTTCCGCTAAAATTCTGCAACAATGAACACTTAAAAACTACCATTTGCTAATGGTGATTACCAGCCGACACCAACGTCGCGTATTGACCCGAATAATTCCTTCTGAGACGCTGTTGCCCAGCGCTTTAAGTCGGTTTCAAACAAGCTTGTTATGGGATTGTTAGCAAAGCAAATGGATCACCGTGTACAGCCAAAGACGGCTGCATAGGCTGTGCGTTGGTGCGGGCACTCCTTTGTCAATGAAAACGGACAGGATGACCGCGCTGCTGAGCTTGCCAACACCATCAATCAGGAAAAAACCACAATCACCCTGTTTTGCGAAAACATCCGTTTACGGGCGCTGAAAATTTATTTGTGAATGTGGCCTTTACCGAAGCGATTAACGAGCTGGCAGCCGATTAATCCAATGCCATGCTTCGCCACCTCTATAGCCGCATCGATAACCCGTGATATCGGTTGCGAGTGAAATGTTGGTCGGGAACGGTTGTGATCTAGAGTAATTGGGCGGCCTAGCATTATGTCGGCGGCAATCATTACCCGTCATTTCGCGAGGTTTAGCGGGTTACGGTTAGCATGCCAAGATATGCAAGCCTTGGGCTGAATTGATCGATGTTTTTAGGTTTTGGGTCTTAAAACGGAAAATGGGCATACAAAGCGCACAATTGCGGCCTTGTATGCCCGTGATTGACAGCCCTAAAGGGCCTTCAGATTAACCGCTGAAGTTTTGCCATTCTGGCCGGTCTCGAGCTCGTAAGAGACCATCTGGTCTTCTGCCAAGCCGTCCATGCCTGAATTTTGAACAGCTGTAATATGAACGAATACATCTGTTGATTTGTCTTCCGGCTCAATAAAGCCAAAACCTTTTTGTGGATTAAACCACTTAACTTTTCCTGTGCTCATAATTTTCTCCTATGAACGTTCGTTGAAGGAAAGCAACTTGTGTTCATTGAAGAAACCTTACCGCTAACCATTACTCTAAAAGACTAGAGTAAGGGTCCAATAGCAGACCTTGACCAAGAAGTCTTGTGAATAAGCTATGTTTAAGTCGATTTAATTTTTGACTCGACCGGCCTGCAATCGCAATGCGGTCAGTCGCTTGCATTCATCACCTTGCTATTGACGCCACAGATCAGCCAAGAATTACTTCGTTACACGGATGTAGTTAAGACAGCCACTCCTACAAGCACAATAACAAGCGATGCTCTAGCTATTGGAGGAACTATTTTCATCACTTTTGGATTAGGTGGGTTACCATCTCTGGCTTGTTTTGTTAGATGAAGGTTCAAAAACGCCACTGCACCAATTAAGAAAGTGGCACCCAATAGCTTTAGGTGGAATGCCCAACCTAAATCGAAGCTGCCATAAACTTTGTAGGTTAAAGGTATTCCAGTTAGCCAAAGTATGACGATAGCGATTAAACCAAGTCTTGCTAATGTCATCATTGTTTTTTGAACTGGTGGTGCGGGTGGCATTCCAGCTTTTTGGTGATTCTTAAACAGCATAACATTTGCAACACCCAGCCCACCTGCCAAAAATAGCGATACGTAATGTAAGACTTTTAATAAAACAACTGTAGTCACTTTAAACCCCTATCTCTTGAATAACAGAAGCCTGATTAACCGCCACAAACCTCTGAATACGATTGCTCGTACGAATGGATTTTGCAAGAGGCGTTGACTAAATAAGCGCACCTTTGGCAGGAAACGCATTGTGAACATTACAAGTGCGGCAACGAATATAGATATGATAACTATCTTTACCATTTGAGTATTCTCATCATACTTAATGCCTATAGAGTGCGGGAATTTTTGATCGTGCAACTTACTAATGGCTGCCTATCAATATGAACCGAGACCTCATCCCCACTTTTCACGGAATACAAACCCAATCCTGTTCCAGCTAGAACAATGCTGCCTGGCTTTAATTTTATGCCGCAGTCTTCGAGGTTATTTTTCAACCAAGTCACAGATGCCTCAGGCCCATCATCATTTGGCCATAGGCCTGTTGTGCCAATGTCAGAACCATTAATACTCAATGTTAAAACACCACTATCTTTAATATATTTTGTTGATTCTTGCCATATTGTTTCTGGCAATACTATTCCTGCGTTTATTCCGTTATTCGCAATCAACTCAGATAGAGTTTTTTTGTCAGAACGAAATATAAAATTATGTAATTCAATGACAGGAAAAGCAGCTTCAATCTCGTAGTTTTC
>CAJYBL010000076.1 GCA_913064995.1 uncultured Alphaproteobacteria bacterium | reverse complement strand
CATGCATATTGAATCTGGGTGCAACAATTGGTGGTCTTAGAGGATCCATGAGTCTGATACACAGCAACATGGTGTAACAAAATAAATAGATTCATTGGTTCGAAGAGAATAGGTTCTGACTGGCGTGTTTAAATTATTCTCATGGGCAGGCGCTCGTCGAAATTAGCATTTGGCGGGCAAGACAAACTTTCGCAGAAAAAATCTTTGAGATGTTAGGTTTCTTCTGGTGCTCATAAACTGGAGCATTGTTAGTCGACTGGCGAGAGTCTATTTTACGCAATCGTTGATAGATGTTGTGGTAAACAAACTCACCCAACTGAAAAGAAGGGTGAGTTTACACAATAAAATTTATATCACAGCATCTGGAGGTCCTTTTTTAAATTATAAACCTTCTAAATTAAAATCTGTTAAGCCAGCAAAAGCTTTAAAACATCCAAAATGGAAAATGGGTAAAAAAATTTCGATAGATTCAGCTACTTTAATGAATAAAATATTAGAATTAATTGAGGCTCAAAGGTTATTCAATATACCCAAAGAAAAATTGGATATAATAATTCATCCGAATTCGTTAGTACATGCAATTATTGATTTAAAAAATGGATTAAAAAAATTTATTTATCATGAAACAACAATGATTATCCCTATAGCTAATGCAATATTTGACAGAAATCTTGAAATTAAAAAAATTATTAAAGTTAGAGCAAATCATGAAATGATTAAAAATTTGACATTTAAAAAAGTAGACAGAAAAATTTTTCCAATTATAAAATTAGTAAATCAAATTAATAAGTACGAAGGCACTCCAATAATTGTTAATGCTGCAAATGAAGTGTTAGTTGATCATTTTTTAAGAAAACTGATTATTTTTTTTGAAACCTTATCTGCGGTAAATCCGAAGTGATCCATTAATACTGATCCTGGAGCTGATTCACCAAAGGATTCCATGCCAATGACTAAGTCTCCTTGATTGAGATATTTATGCCAGAAGTCTGGGTAACCGCATTCAATGGCTACTCGAGGTCCGTCTCCGAGAATGTTAGTTTTATATTCATCGTCTTGTTGATCAAAAATTTCAGTGCAAGGCATTGATAAAACATTTGCTTTGAAGCCATTTTCCCTTAAATATTCTTTTAAAAGTTCTCTAATTCGATTATCATCATCAACAATCAAAATATCATCAGCCATTATATGACCTTTCTATTACGCATTGTTGTGTGGAATGGAAATTTCAAACAAACCAATGCGCCGCCGCTATCAGCCTTGCCAAGCTGCATCTTACCGCCGTGATCCTCCATAATTTTACTGACAATCGCAAGGCCAAGCCCGGTGCCTTTTTGCCGCGTTGTTACATAGGGTTCAAGCAGTTTGCCAAGATCCATTTCGGGGAATCCCGGGCCATTATCGGTTAGGGTGATGGCAATCATATCATCTTCGCTTGCCATTGAAATGCGAATGGCTGGCGCGGCAGCATGATGTTCTTGCAAACTATCTTTGGCATTTTGTAGCAGATTGGTTAGCGCTTGGCGAACCAACCCAGCATCACAAATGGTTATATAACCCTGCTTGGCATCATCAATTTCAACATCAAGCGACAAATCCTTGCTGGCAAACAGTGAAATCTGCCCATTGACAATTTCCAGCAAAGAATGCTGATCCATTTCGGGTTGCGGCATTCGGGCAAAGGCCGAAAATTCATCAACCATGCGGCCAATATCATCGACCTGACGCATGATTATGCGAACATATTCCTCGAATTGATCAGCCGCCTTTTGATCATCTGGACGGTATTTTTTCAACAAGCGGTCGGATGCAAGCTGGATTGGCGTCAATGGATTTTTGATTTCATGAGCAATACGCCGCGCAATATCAGACCAAGCGGCCTTGCGTTGCGCACTCAGCAGGCTGGTAACATCGTCAAAGGTCACAACATAACCAATGACCCGTCCTTCAATCACCTCGCTGACGATACGCGCCCGCAGGATCAAATGGCTGTTTTGCCGCTGAAGAATAATCTGTTCTTCGCCAAAGCGGCGTTTTTTCTGATTGGTAATCGCCAGCAAGCCTTCGAATTCAGGGATAACATCAGATAGTTTTCGGCCAATCAGATCAGTATCTTTTTTGCCAAGCAATTCGCGCGCGGTTGCATTTGGCAAAGTGACCTTGCCATCCCGATCAAGACCAACAACACCTGATGACACGCCGCCAAGAACCGCCTCGGTAAATTCACGGCGCTGATCAATCTGGGTATTGGCCTGCACAAGCTGTTCGCGGCTTCGCGCCAACTCATCAAGCATTCGGTTAAAGGCGGACCCAAGACGCGAAATTTCTTCAAGCTGTAAATCTTCGGGAGCGCGCTGCGACAAATTACCAGCACGAACCTGTTCGGCAACATGGATAACCGAGCCAAGTGGCCCAACAATTGCCGTTGCCAGATTCAAACCAATCCATAAAGACGCGATCAGAATCAGCAGAAGAATAATCCCAAACAACACCGCAAAGCTGATTTGAAGGTCAAGCTGCTGGAACCCCAGCTGTTGGTAATCTGATGCTGCAAGACGCGTCTGATCCATCGCCAGCAGAACCTTTGAGTCGATAAAACGGCCAACAAGAAGATACGCATCGACATAGCTGTTCAATTTTACCACGGCGCGCAATTTATTGGTTTCATCGGCGCGAAGCACAACCACCTCGCCTTTTCGGGCTTTTTCGACCCAGCTTGATTCAAGATTGGTAAATGTGATCGCAAAGGCAAATTGCGATTTCGCCAAAACCTGCCCCGTACCATCAAAAATTATCGCATCCGACATATTCCGAAGTGCAGCCTGATCACTAAGATAACGCCCCATCAAATTCCCCTTACCAACCAGACGATAGGCCTCGCGGTTGATATCATTGGCCATTGTCAGCACTTCACCCGAAATCGAACGCGCATGCTCGTCAAAATAGGACTCGGCAACTCGAACAGATTCATTCACCGCGGTTGAAATGCGCTCGGCGAACCAACCACGCAGCGAATGATCGACAACAAAAAGCGCAAATAGCGTCACAATGATGGCTGGAAAAGTTGTCACCCCACCAAACAGAACCGCCATCCGCCAATGCAGTTGATGACCAGCAAGCCGTTGGCGCCGTTCCGACCATAAGCGCCAGATCTGCCGCCCCACAAGCGTGCCAAGCACAAGCAATGCCAGCGCATCAATAATGATCAACCACATCACGAAATCGGTATCGTTTGACAGATAGTCAACGCGGGTTAATGCATAGGCCGTGACCGCCCCCATACCAAGGGTGAACAAGATTGAAATATAGGCTAGCCGATCTTCACTAAACCAACTTTTTTTATCCTTCATGGATGTGTTTTGATTATTAGATTTCAACATTTTAGCGACCTGCCTTTATGTTCAGATCCTTGATCTTTTTGCGCAAGGTATTCCGGTTTAACCCCAATATATCGGCGGCTCGAACTTGATTACCACGGGTTACTTCCAGCGTGGTGAGAATAAGCGGATGTTCGACTTCACGCAAAATACGGCCATAAAGACCCGGGGCAGGCATGCCGCCTTTCAAGGCCTCGAAATAGCGCCTGATATGCGCATCGACAGACTCGGACAAGCTTTCGGCGTCTTCATTTAATTCGGTTTGGCTGGCTGGAAATTCACGTTCAACCGCCGCCGCATCAATGCTGGTATCGGCATGTAGCACCAGCATGCGCCTGACCAGATTTTCCAATTCGCGCACATTGCCCGGCCAATGCCAGGATTTCAGCGCACTCAGCGCTTCTGGGGTAAAGGTTTTTGACGGCAGCCCCTCTTTGACCGCATGAAGCTGGAAATGCGCAACAAGCGGGCCGATATCTTCAACGCGTTCGCGTAATGGCGGCAAGCGCAATGGCACCACATTCAACCGGTAAAACAAATCTTCACGAAACAGGCCTTGATGCATGAGGTGATGCAAATTCTGGTTTGTTGCTGCAATAACTCTAATATTTGTTTTGACTGGCCGCTGAGCACCAACGGGCAAATATTCACCATCCTGCAAAACCCTTAAAAGCCGTGTTTGTGCCTCGGGCGGTATATCGCCAACCTCATCAAGAAACAACGTTCCACCCTCGGCCTGTTCAAACCAGCCCTGATGATGCTTTGCCGGACTTGAACCATAATCCTTGCCCCACCCAAATAATTCTGATTCGACAAGGTCACGCGGGATCGTGGCAAGATTGATTGCAACAAAAGGGCCAACGCGACGGCTTCCAAGATCATGCAGCGCACGCGCAACCAACTCTTTGCCAGTACCGCTTTCACCGGTCACAAGGACGGTTAAATCGGTACTAACAACCCGTGCCATCGCTTTGAAAATATCCTGCATTGGGCGCGACCGGCCAATTAACGGGCCGCCCTCCTCGATTGAGGCTGTTTTAGCATTTGACCGGCTTGGCGTGCCAATGGTTTCAACAGCGCGCTGCGTTACCTCGATCAAACTCCGCAGTTCAAATGGTTTTGGCAGATATTCAAAAACGCCAACTTGTTGGGCTTTTACGGCAGTCAGCAATGTTGAACGCGCGCTCATTACAATGACCGGTAAATCGGGGCGGCGTTCCTGAATGCGGGGCAGCAGATCAAGCGCATCGCCATCCGGCAAGGCAACATCGGTAATCAAAACATCGCCTTTGCCGGATTCGATCAATTTCCACAAACCCGCCGCCGTGCCGCTTGATTGCACAGCATAGCCCTGACGGGCAAGCGCCTGCTGCACAACAAGCCTGACCGACTTATCATCTTCAGCAACAAGAATAAGCGGTGGCTTTACGTTCATTCGGCTGATCCTTTTGCCGGTTTCGATGGCGAAGACGCCGGTTTATCCAACTCGGCAACCGGAAAATTCATCCGAAAGGCGGTTCGACCCGCCGTTGAATCCACCTCAATCATACCGCCATGATCAGCAACAACGCTGGCAACCATCGTCAAGCCAAGCCCACTGCCACCCTTACGCCCTGATACAAACGGGTCAAAAATATGGTTGCGAATATCTTCGGGAATGCCGCGACCATTATCGATAATATCAACCTGAACCGGCACATGCGACCCGCCATCACTTACCGCTAATGACAGGCGGCGACCCCGCGAATAAGATGTCTTTATTATAAGTTCTGCATTATTATCAGTTGCTTCTGATGCGTTCTTTATAATATTTACAAAAGACTGAATCAATAGATCACGATGCCCATTCACCAATGGCAAGGATGGATCATATTGCCGGCGGATCACCAGATGCGCGCCATAAGATGCCGCCGCCAGCCCAAGACAATGATCTAAAACCTCGTGAATATTCACCGGACTAAGAACAAGGCGCGCACCACCGGCAAAGCCTTCCATACGATCAAGAAGCGCGGCAACCCGGTCGCTTTCCTCGACAATCATGCGGGTCAAGACACGGTCTTCATCGCCAAGCCCTGACTCTAATAGCTGGGCTGCACCTTTAATGCCGGCAAGCGGGTTTTTGACCTCATGCGCCAGCAAAGCCGCCATTGCCGAGATAGACCTTGCCGCGCCACGAAATAGTGACTGACCACGAAGCCGTTCAGCAAGCGCGCGCTCTTGGATCGACACGAGCAAGCGCGGCGTGTCACCAAAGGGGGTGATTTGCACATTGACGAGCTTTAATCCTAGCTTTGGCCCTGCCAGTTCCAGCCCCTGATCACCAACCGAAACATGCTGATCGCGGGCACGCTGCAACATCGAAAACAGGCTGCCATCAGCTGGAATAAACCCATCTAAAGGCATGCCAGACAGGATCATCTGGCTTGATTGAAAAAACATTTCGGCAGCTTGATTGAGATAGATAAAGCAATTATCCGCATCCAAGACAAAAATCGGGTTGGGTAGGCTAGCAAGAATTTGCGCCATGCCAACACCCGAATGATGATCGACATCATGGTCATGGTGCAGATATGCGGTTTGATCAGTCGCATCTGACCTGTCTGACGGCATTGATTTTGACGGCGAACGCATCACGCCGCCACATCGCTTGGATCAAGCGCTTCAAAAAATTGATCGACCGCCGCGAACACCATCGCGGCATCGGTATTGTTATTGGCAATATCACGCAATTCAGCAGCACCGGGAAGACCATGCGCGTACCAGGCGATATGTTTGCGTGCCAATCGCATTGCCGCGGTTCCATAATGGCTAAGCATATCGTCAAGATGCGCCCGCATCAGATGATGGCGCATGCCAATTGACGGGGTTGGGCGAACCGCCTGCCCCGCCAGAAAATCACCAGCCTGCGCCAAAAGCCACGGACGCCCCTGCGCCCCGCGCCCGATCATCACACCAGCAGCCCCGCTTTGTTCAATCGCCTTTTGCACTGTGTCGAGACAGGTAATATCCCCGTTCGCCACAACCGGAATATCAACTGCCGCCACAACATCCGCAATTTTTGCCCAATCGGCCGCGCCATTATACATCTGACAGCGTGTTCTGCCGTGAATGGCCAGCATCTTGATTCCGGCATTTTCAGCCATCTTGGCAAGTTGCGGCGCATTCAGGCTGTCATCATCCCAGCCAAGCCGCATTTTCAACGTAACCGGCACATCAACAGCATCAACCACAGCCGCCATAATGGCACCGGCAAGATGCGGATCTCGCATCAAGGCCGAGCCTGATAATTTGCCAGTAACCTTTTTGGCAGGGCAGCCCATATTGATATCGATAAAACTTGCGCCAAGATCAGCACAGATTTTCGCCGCTTCGGCCATCACCGGTGGTTCCCAGCCGGCAAGCTGGATTGATAGCGGCGCTTCGGCAATCGCTTCGGTTCGTAATTTCCGCATTTCGCTTTTCACATCGCGCAGGACGGCGGCGCTAGCAATCATTTCGGTCACCACCAAACCGCCGCCACAGCGGCGAACAGCGCGGCGAAACGGCCAGTCAGTTA
>CAJYBL010000075.1 GCA_913064995.1 uncultured Alphaproteobacteria bacterium | reverse complement strand
GGGAGGACAAAACAATATAGAGTTAAAGTCGACCTAGATGCAAAATCATCAAGACAATGCAAATTTAACATCAAAGGTCTGATGAATCAGCCCCTCACCTGAGAGATAAAGTAAAGGATAGTCCGAGCCATGACAGATAAGGTTATCGTAAAACAATCCGGCGCAATCGCCCGTATCATTTTTAACCAGCCGGAAAAGCGTAATGCGGTCTCGCTGGAAATGTGGGAAGCGGTAGAAGTGGCGCTCGACCGGTTTGCTGCTGATAAGGAAGTACGGGTGTTGATTTTGTCGGGTGCTGGCGGCAAGGCTTTTGTGTCAGGGGCTGACATCTCCAAATTTGAGAGCGAGCGAGCCAGTGCTGAGGGCGTTGCGCATTATAATGCCACGACTAAGCGCGTTTATGACAAGGTCGAGGCGTTCCCAAAACCAACGATCGCGCAAATCGACGGGTTCTGTGTTGGTGGTGGCGTGGCGCTGGCGGTTTGCTGTGATATCCGTATTTGTGGTCAGGGGTCTAATTTTGCCATTCCGGCAGCGCGGTTGGGTCTTGGCTATGGCTTTTTGGGCATTAACCGGTTGGCGACCCTTGTCGGGCCAGCCTTTGCGAAGGAGATCTTTTTCACAGCCCGCCGTTTTGATGCTGAAGAAGCGCGGATTATGGGGCTAGTCAACCGGGTTGCCGACGATGGTGCGGTTGAGGTGGCGGCAGAAGATATGGCGACAATGATTACCGCTAATGCGCCTTTGACTGTTGATGCGGTTAAATTCATCGCCAATCAGACCAGCATGGATGAAAGTCAGCGTGATCTGGTAGCTTGCGATGCGATGGTTCAAGCCTGTTTCGACAGTGCCGACTATATTGAAGGGCGCCGCGCCTTTATGGAAAAGCGCAAGCCGGTTTGGACAGGTAGTTGATCGCAGGGTTTAACCTTGGTGATAATTTGGCAATAGCTCACCACAAGAAAACTGTCACTTCTTATTGTCGGCGTGACCTTTTTCAAGTTAATTGGCAATTGACAGTCAACTAATAGGGTGGGTTGTTCCAGACAACATCCTTAAAATTGCATCACGACGCCGCCATTTATTTGCAGCATCTGGCCATTTACAAAACCGCCATTTTTGGAACAGAGATAGACAACCATAGCGCCGATATCTTCGGTACGGCCAAGCCGGCCTGACGGGTTTGCCTTTAGTAATGCTGAGAATTTCGTATCATTTGCAATATCGGCATCATTTGGCGGAAATGTGCCCGGTGCAATGATATTGGCGGTAATGCCGTTGATGCCGAATTCAACGGCGAATGCTTTGGTTAGGCCCCAAACTGCGTGTTTCGCAACCGAGACTGCCGAGGCTCCCGGATAGCCGCGCTGTGCATTCATCCCGGAAAAGCTGATGATCCGGCCCCAGCCATTATCAATCATGCCAGGTAAAATCATACGTGATAGCCAGATTGCAGCGTTCAGATCAACATCCATGACCTTTTGCCACTCATCGTCATTCATATCCAAAAACGGGCCATGCGGGCGAATTGCCGCATTGTTAACCAGAACATCAATCTTGCCGAAATGATCCAGTCCAGCTTTCGCAAGCGCTTCGGCTTCTGCTTTAATGCCGACATTACCCATCGCCACTAATGCCTCGACGCCATGCGCACGCACCTCAGCGGCAACGGCTTCGGCGGCGTCTTGGTTGCGGCTGCCATTGACGATAATGTTAAAGCCGGCCAGCGCTAATTGGTTGGCGATACCGCGACCAATATTTTGACCGGATCCGGTGATAAGGGCGGTCTTACTGCCACTGCTCATTGTTTACCTCTTTGACAAATCTATTTTGAAGATAATTGCGTGTAAATCGGGCAAGAATCCAACCGCAAAAGGGCGCGGTAGCTTTGTTGTTTTGCTGGCAACCCGAGATATCCCAGACTAGGCACCTGCTAACGGAAATGCCAGTGCAAATTCGAAAAAATAGCTGGTTTACTGAACGTTTCTGATGGCGTATCCGCCGCAAATTCGCTTCGATTAGACGCTGCGGCCATATGATAAAATCCATAGGAAAATCAGCGGTATGACACCTGAAATTCGCTATAGACAAACGCCTGGGGCAGTGTAATTCTTTGGCACCGTGATTTTTTCGGCGTTGATAAAATAAGCTAGATAGACAAATAACGAAATCCACGTTGTTTCGCCAAAGCTTATTTTCGCGCCGCTTCCACCCAGGTATTTTTAACTCACGCCCCCTTAAATGATGACGCCTTAGGAGATAATATTTTGACTAACATACGCAAAATCGATCCAGTTCAGGTTCGCGATCATATCGAGTCTATTCTCAAGAGCAGTGAACAGGTCTTTGAAAATTTTTTCCTGTCAAAATTTATTGGATTGGAGTTTGACTATCTGCCGGCAGAAGCAGCCGATCCTGAAAAAGATCATCTTCGCATCAGCTTTGAGGTCAATGAAATGCTGATGAACCCTCAAGGATCCCTTCATGGCGGCATCATTGCAGCGGTGATGGATATTTCGATGGGGCACCTTTTGCATAAAACCGCTGGGATGGGCATCACTATTGAAATGAAAACGCAGTACTTGCGCCCTGCGCTTAAAGGACGGGCAATTGTTGAGGGCCGTTTCATCAAGAAAGGGCGTTCGCTATCCTTCATGGAAAGCCGACTATGGGGCAGCGATGGCAAACTTGCAGCCATGGCAACGGCCACTTGGAAAATGCCTGACTAGCCCATATTGCTAGAAACACATCACCATGAGGCATCGCCGACCTCCCCCGCGAGGCATCAACGCCTGATTTGATATCGATACAGTAATATCTGGCTCTTGGTAAAGCCCCGTGGTTTTGGTTAGACTGGGCAGGCCGACCATTGACGATCAATGATTTGGCAATGATTTGACCTGGTAATAATTTGATAGGCTTCACAATGTCAGACGCCGCTTTACTGCCGCATATGCTTGACCTTGCCGCAATTGGACCTGACCGACTGCCGCAAGACGCCCGCAAGATGGCAGAATTATCACTATTTGACTGGATGGTGGTCAGCCTTGCTGGAGCTGATCAGCCGTTGGCTCACATTATCCGTGATTTTGTTGCTGCGGAAGGTGGGGTTGCCAAGTCGACGGTTACAGGCAGTAAATTACGGCTACCAGCGCGCGCTGCGGCGCTTGCAAATGGTACAATTTCGCATGCGCTGGATTACGATGATACGCATTTTGCCTATATTGGCCATCCATCAGTGGCGATTTTTCCTGCAGCCTTGGCAGCAGCTGAGGATATTGGTGCTTCGGCTGATGATGTCGTTGATGCGTTTTTGATTGGCGCTGAGTCGGCCTGCCGGATTGGCATGGTACTGGGGCGCGATCATTATGATGCTGGCTTTCATCAAACCGCTACATCGGGCGCCTTTGGTGCCACCATTGCCGCATCGCGCCTTTATCAGCTTGATCGCGCCGCCACCCGTGCGGCTTTGGGGCTTGTCAGTACGCGCGCCTCGGGCTTGAAATCACAATTTGGTACGATGGGAAAACCATTCAATGCTGGTGCCGCAGCGGCAAATGGCATTGAGGCGGCCAACCTTGCAAAACGCGGGTTTACCGCCAGCGCCGATGCATTTGCTGGCGCGCAAAGCTTTCTTGCAGCGCATCATGGCGCGGCTGGAGGCAGTGCCGCAATTGATGATTGGTCTTTTGACCAGTTCTTTTTTGCCTCGGTCAGCCACAAGCTTCATGCCTGTTGCCATGGAACCCACGCAATGATCGAAGCATTGCTTTTGCTATGCGCTGATGATGCTGTTTCGGTTGATGATCTTGATGAAATACAGGTTTATATTGCGCCCCGCTGGCTGAATGTTTGCGATATAAAGGCGCCTGAAACCGGCCTTGAAATAAAATTCAGCTATGTGTTCTTGGCGGCGATGGTGCTTCGGGGCATCGATCTCGCTGCCTATGAAAGCTATGATCATGGCCTGTGTCACAATGCCGATCTAACCGCACTTGCCAAGCGGGTTAAGATCATTGGCGATGATCAGATCGCCGACAGCGCCGCGCGCGTTGATCTCAAGCACAAGGATGGTCAATTACGATCCCAATCATTTGATTTGCTGTCGCCGATTGATCCGGTGCTTCTTGGCACGAGATTGCTTGCCAAGGCCAAGGCGCTTATCGGTGATGATCGGGCCAATGAATTATGGGCGATGACAAATGCGCTTGAACAGGTTTCGGCATCTGATCTTGCCGCCAAATTACAAGGATAGCCGGTTGTCTGATAAACTATCTGGCATGATGGCGTGACCAAGCAAAGGAGTGAATTTATGGATTTTTCCGATTGGATCGGTAGTAGCGTGTCAAGCGATGACGTGATTACGGCGCGCATAGTTGATCATTTTAAGCACACGCTTGGCGACCATTGCTTTACCGGCAATGAAGTGCCTCCCGGGCTGCATTGGTGTTTGGCGCCCGAGGCGGTTAGCCCGGAACTGCTTGGCCCTGATGGCCATCCAAAGCGCGGTGATTTTCTGCCTGAAATCCCCTATGCACGCCGGATGTGGGCAGGGGGCTGGCTGGAATTTCATGGTGATTTCAAGATTGGCGATCATGTCAAAAAGCAAAGCCGCATTGATGATATCAGCTTTAAATCAGGTAAAAGTGGTAATTTATGTTTTATTGCGGTCACGCATGAATTTTCCGTTGGGGATCAGTTGAAATTGCGCGAACGTCATGATGTTGTTTATCGTGAAGAAGTGACGGCCGCGCCGCCGCTTGACCCAATCACCGACAGTGTGGCGGCGCATCGTTGGCAGGTTGATACCAATAGCGTGATGCTGTTTCGCTATTCGGCGCTGACATTTAATGGTCATCGCATTCACTATGATCTTCCCTATTCGACCAATGTCGAAGGGCATGGCGGCTTGTTAGTTCATGGACCATTGCAGGCGACATTAATGCTGAATCTGGCCTGCAGCATTGGCAAAAAATTGCCAAAACATATGGCCTATCGCGGTGTTCGGCCATTGGTTTGTAGCGATCCGATCATGGTTGATGCGTCACCTGAAAATGATGATGCCGGTAAAACCACGCTTGCGGCCTGTGTTCGCGGCGCTGATGGCAATATAACAATGAAAGCCACCGTTACCCCCTAGCCGATATTGTGAAAGATAGATCCATGACCACACCAAAACCCCTTTCCGTTCCGTTATTTGTGCCAGGGCATCGTCCTGAATTATTGGCAAAGGCCGGCGCCAGTGGCGCCGATGCGGTGATTCTGGATCTTGAAGATGCGGTTGCTGATGCTGATAAGCCGGCAGCGCATGCCGCCCTTATGTCGCGGCCTAATTTGCCGGTGCCATTGGTCGTGCGCTGCAATGGATTTGACTCAAGCTGGTTTGCCAAAGACATGGCAGCTTTGGCCAAGATGCCACCACAGATGATCATGCTGCCAAAGGCGGAATCGTTTGATCATATTGACGTGATTGCCAAACAGCTTGGTGCGGATACGCCAATTATCCCAATTGTAGAAAGCGCGCTGGGGTTGGCCGCAATCGAGGCAATGATGATGCATCCATCAGTGCTGCAATGCGCGTTTGGTCATCTAGATTTCTCGCTTGATATCGGGGCTGATCCGCAATGGGATTCGCTTCACTATGCGCGTGGTAGGATTGTTGTTGCATCGCGCCTCGGGCAAAAGGCATCGCCGCTTGATGGGGTCGCGGTGCGGTTTGATGATGCGGAAATTGTCGCTGGTGAGGCGCGGCGCGCGCGTGACATGGGCTTTGGTGGCAAGCTGTTAATTCACCCCAAACAGATTGCACCGGCAAAGGCCGTGTTTCGGCCAAGTGATGCCGATTATGAATGGGCGCAGCGCGTCATGACCGCTGCTGCCAATAGCGCATCAGCGGTACAGCTTGATGGGGCGATGGTTGATGTACCAGTAATTAAACGTGCCGAGGCGATTATCCGTGATTATGAGGCGCTGGCGTAATGAAATGCTGGCCAGATCATGGCAGCAAAATACTGAATTTGCAGGAGAGTTAAATGGCGAATGGCTCAAATCGTGATCTTGACGGATTGCTGGTGATCAGTCTTGAGCAGGCTGTTGCCGCGCCTTATGCCGCAAGCAGACTTGCCGATGCTGGTGCGCGGGTGATCAAGGTTGAACGTCCAGAAGGTGATTTTGCCCGCGGCTATGACGCTGATGCGAATGGGTATAGTTCGTATTTTGTATGGCTTAATCGTGGCAAGGAATCGGTCGCGCTTGATCTCAAACAGCCCGGTGATCTAAAAATTTTTAAACAAATGCTGTCCAAGGCTGATGTGTTTATCCAGAATTTAATGCCCGGGGCACTTGATCGTCTTGGCGTTTCGATGGCTGATTTGCAGCAGGCCGATCCGCGATTGATTACCTGCGATATCAGCGGTTATGGCGCGTCTGGCCCCTTTGCCCAGATGAAGGCCTATGATTTTTTGGTTCAGGCCGAAGTTGGCTTGGCACAGATTACTGGCGCACCTGAAGAGCCCGGCCGTGTTGGCGTTTCGATCTGTGATATTGCGGCAGGAATGACTGCGCATGCGGCGATTTTGCAGGCGTTGGTGGCTCGCGCAAAAACTGGCGAAGGCCGCGCCATTGAAGTGTCGCTATTTCATGCGCTTGCCGATTGGATGAATGTTCCCTATCTGCAGCATCATTATGGTGGGCGGGAAATTCGGCGTCCCGGGTTGCATCACCCGACGATTGCGCCTTATGGTGCCTATCGTTGCGGCGATGACAGGATGCTGTTGATCTCAATCCAGAATGAGCGCGAATGGCTGCGGCTATGTAGTGATGTTCTTGACCAGCCCGATTTACCGCAAAATCCGAAATTTGACAGCAATGTCCACCGGGTTGAAAATCGCGCGTCGCTTGATGCCATTATGAATGGGGTTTTCAGCCAATATTCAATCGATGAAATTGCCGAAAAATTACAGGCGGCGCAAATTGCCTTTGGTC
>CAJYBL010000074.1 GCA_913064995.1 uncultured Alphaproteobacteria bacterium | reverse complement strand
TTGCCTGACCCGCATGGGCAAGGGGCATTTCGCGACACTTTCGAATTGGCAGATGAGTCTGCTGACGCGGCTGGTGACACGCCCTGTTCATCGGGTTGGCGGATCTCAACATGCGAGAGAACCATACTTGTGGTTTCCCGCATGTTGGCAAGCATCGTTTCAAACATCAAAAAGGCTTCGCGCTTATATTCATTCAAAGGATCTTTTTGCCCATAGGCCCGAAGGGTGATTCCTTGCCGCAATTGATCAAGGGTCAATAAATGTTCTTTCCATTGCTGATCAAGCACCTGCAAAAGCAAATTCTTTTCCGCCATCCGCATAATATCGGGCCCAAGCCTGACGGCTTTTTCGGCCATATGGCGATCAGCAGCATCAATCAATCTGGCTTCGATTTCCGGTTCGGCAATGCCATCTTCGGCAAACCAATCAGCAATCGGTGCCTCAACCCCCAACACGCGGCGCGCATCGGCATCAAGCGTTTCTGAATCCCATGCATCATGATAAGTGCCAGCGGGAATTGACCGTTCAACAATCAAGGCGGCGGCTTCATGGCGCATATCAACAACCGTGTCATGAACATCATCAGCGCGCATGATTTCCTTGCGCTGGTCAAAAATCACCCGGCGCTGGTCATTCATGACATCATCATATTTCAGCAATTGTTTGCGAATTTCGAAATTGCGTGCCTCAACCTTGGATTGAGCTTTTTCAACAGCCTTGTTAATCCATGGATGCATAATGGCCTCGCCTTCTTCAAGGCCAAGCTTTAACAGCATGCTTTCCAGCTTTTCTGAGCCGAATATACGCATCAGATCATCTTGTAATGACAAGAAGAATTTTGACGCGCCAGGATCACCCTGACGTCCTGTCCGGCCACGAAGCTGATTATCAATCCGGCGCGATTCATGGCGTTCGGTACAAATAACATATAGCCCGCCAGCAGCAAGCGCGGTGGCTTTGGCCGCTTCAATTTCAGCGGCAATTTCGGCAGTAACCGTTTCGGTAACTGGTTTGCCTTTTGCTTTAAGGCTGGCAAGCCGCATTTCCAAATTACCGCCAAGTTGAATATCGGTTCCGCGTCCAGCCATATTGGTGGCAATCGTAACCGCACCGGGCACGCCAGCATCGGCAATGATTTTGGCTTCTTCTTCGTGGAAACGGGCGTTCAGAACCCGATGGTCGATTTTACGCTTTTTCAATTCGGCTGATAGGCGTTCGGATTTATCAATACTGATCGTGCCAACAAGAACCGGCTGTTGGCGTGACCGGCATTCAAGGATCAGCGCGATAACCGCCTCGTCACGTTCAGCGCTGGTGCGATAAACTTCATCATCGTAATCAATACGGGCAACATCACGATTGGTCGGGATGGCCATGACTTCTAATGCGTAGATTTCGGAAAATTCACCAGCCTCGGTCATGGCTGTTCCGGTCATGCCTGCCAGCTTGTCATACATGCGGAAATAATTCTGGAAGGTGACTGAAGCCAGCGTCTGGTTTTCCGCCTGAATTTCAACACCCTCTTTCGCCTCAATCGCCTGATGCAGCCCATCAGAAAAACGGCGGCCTTCCATGGCGCGACCGGTAAATTCATCAATGATGACAACCTCGCCAGCTTTTAGCATATAATGCGTGTCACGGGCAAAAAGACGATGCGCACGAAGCGCCTGATTGACATGATGTAACAGCCCGACATTTTCAATGTCATAAAGCGTTGCATCACCAATGGCACCACGCTCGCGAAGCAGGGTTTCGGCATGTTCAATGCCAATTTCACTCAGCGAGACACTGTTGCCCTTTTCATCAAGATCAAAATCTTCATCTACCAATAACGGGATGATCTGATTGGCAACATGATAATGTTCGGCATTGGTTTCAGCAGGGCCGGAAATGATAAGCGGGGTGCGCGCTTCATCAATCAGGATCGAATCAACCTCATCGACAATCGCAAAACTGAAATCGCGCTGCACCATATCTTCAAGACTGAATTTCAGATTGTCACGAAGATAGTCAAAGCCGAATTCATTATTCGTGCCGTAAGTGACATCACAACCATAGGCGGCACGGCGCTGATCATCATCAAGCCCGCCAGTGATGCAGCCAACGCTTAGCCCCAAAAATTCATAGACCTTGCTCATCCATGCCGCATCGCGTGATGCCAAATAATCATTGACCGTGACGACATGAACACCGCGCCCATCAAGCGCATTCAGCACCACCGCCAAAGTCGCAACAAGCGTTTTGCCTTCGCCAGTTTTCATTTCGGCGATCTGACCACGATGAAGCGCAATACCACCCATCAGCTGGACATCGAAATGACGCTGGCCAAGGGTGCGTTTAGCGGCTTCGCGAACCAGCGCAAATACATCAATTAAAAAATCATCCTTTGACGCGCCATCGGTTATTTTCTGGCGGATATCGATGACCATTGCCCGAATGGCATCATCATCGAGGCTGGCAAAATTGGCTTCGCGGTCATTAATCTGCTGAACCAATGGCTGCATCGATTTGACGATACGGTCATTCGAGCTGCCAAACAGGTTTTTTGCAAAAGACGCAAACATCGTAACTCCCCAGCCATGTGGCAAATGCGCTGCCGGACGGCAAATATAAAGCTGGTGCGAAAAGCACCTGATTGGACATAGGTATAGACGCGAATTTTGTCAATTGTTTGAGTATGTTTTTCCCGATTTACCTGTGATTTTACAAAACCGTCTAAAGGTAGATAACCTCGCCCAGCCTGCCGCAGAATATTGCGCCTTTTTCAAGCGCGGGCTTGCTCTTAGAAGTTAGCTTCGCTAACACTAACACAATAGGCTGGCGGTTAAAGACTGGCCGGTTTGATTTGAATTTTTCCTGACGATCCAATGGCGCGCCGGTGATTGCGGCACAGCCTGCTCATTTTAAGAGGATTTACGAATGCGTAATGGTATTTTCGCCCATCGGTTTATCGGCCTTGTAACAGGCGTCGCGCTTTTTGCTGGCATTGGCATGATGGCAAATGCCAATGACGACCGGATTCCGGTTGGCACGGTCAATGGCGAAACCTTGTGGCTTGATGATGTCATGCGGCAGGCCGAGCGTCTTCCAGATGAATTCCGGCAAACGCCTTTGGCAAATTATTTCGACCAGCTGGTCACCGATATGGTTGATGCGCGCATTGCCGCCGATGCCGCCCGCACGGCAAAACATGACCAAAAAGACGATGTTGCCGCGGCGATGAAAGTTGCCGCTGACCGCGTTCTTGCCGAATCATGGCTTGGCGAGACGGTTGGTGGCGAAGTGAATGATGCCGCGATTGAAAATGCCTATCAGAAATTTGTCGCCGACAGCGCATCACGAGAACAGGTGACGGCATCACATATTCTCGTTGAAACCGAAGATGAAGCCAAGGCGGTGATTGCCGCGCTTGGAAAAGGCGAAGATTTTGCCGAATTGGCAAAAACCAAATCAACCGGACCAAGCGGGCCAAATGGTGGATCACTTGGCACTTTTGGCCGAGGCCAAATGGTGCCAGCCTTTGAAAATGCTGCCTTTGCGCTCAGCGATGGCAGCTTTAGCAAAACCCCAGTCCAGACCCAGTTTGGCTGGCATGTTATCAAAGTTGATAAAAAGGCGATTGCACCAGCCCCAACGCTTGAAGCCATGCGTGACCAGCTTGTGCAGAATCTATCAACGCAAGCCTTGGGCCGTGTTCTTGAAGAATTGCGCGCAAAACAGGATATCAAACTCCGCAGTTTTGCCGATATTCGCAAAGATGCAATGGCCGCTGGCAATAGCCAGTAAAAGCCACAGCCATGACCCTTTCTCCTCTGGCACCTGACAGCTTTCCCGACCTGCCATCGATTGCCGGTATCAAGCTTGGTACCGCCGCCAGCGGCATGCGCTATCAAGGGCGCGATGATTTGCTGCTGATCAGATTGGCACCTGAAAGCAGCGTTGCTGGTGTGTTTACGCAATCTGATACAGCCGCAGCACCGGTTGGCTGGAGCCGGAAAATTGCCAAAACCGGCACCGCCGCCGCGATCATCACCAATGCTGGCAATGCCAATGCCTTTACTGGCAGTCGCGGCGATGACGCTGTTCATGAAATGGTCAATCATCTTGCCAGCCATCTTGATTGTGACCCTGGCACGATCATGGTGGCCTCGACCGGCGTGATTGGCGAGCCATTGGATGCGGCCAAGCTGGTGCCTTATTTCGATAGATTGGTCACTCAAAGCAATGCCAGTTGGCATGATGCCGCCAATGCCATTCTAACAACCGATACATTCGCCAAAGGCGCCCATGCAAAATGTATGATTGATGGGGTATCGGTTGATATATGCGGCATTGCCAAAGGGTCAGGCATGATTGCGCCAAATATGGCAACCATGCTTGGCTATATTGGCACCGATGCGGCCGTGCCAGCAGACGTTCTGGCGGATTGTCTTCGCGCCGCCAATGACGACAGCTTCAATGCCATTACCGTTGATAGCGACACCTCGACCAATGATAGTGTTTTTCTGATGGCAAGCGGCATGGCTGGCAACCAGTTGATTGCCGATGCCAATGATCCGGCATTGGCTGATTTCCGCGCCGCCTTGGCCGCGGTCATGCGCGATCTTGCCATCCAGATTGTGCGCGATGGCGAAGGCGCAACCAAGCTTGTCACCATTGATATTGCAGGCGCCAAGACCAATGCGATTGCCCGTCAAATCGGCCTTGCCATTGCCAATTCGCCTTTAGTCAAAACCGCCATCGCTGGCGAAGATGCCAATTGGGGCCGGATTGTCATGGCGATTGGCAAATTGGGCATTGGCATTCCATCTGATGCGATTAGCATTGATATTGGCGGCTTTGCGGTGGCGCGTGACGGCATGCGTATTGCCAATTATGACGAAACCCCGATTGCCGCCCATATGACGGGTCAGATGATTGATCTTGCGGTGACGGTTGGCGCTGGCAATGGCACGGCGCGGGTTTGGACATGCGATTTGACGCATGGCTATATCTCGATCAATGCCGATTACCGAAGCTAGCTAGGCGATGTTGCTGGTAAGCGCGGTGGCGCTGGTCGATATTGATGGGCGGGTCTTGCTGGCGCAACGCCCCGAAGGCAAATCAATGGCCGGATTATGGGAATTTCCGGGCGGTAAAATTGAAGCTGGCGAAACGCCAGAAGCAGCGCTGATCCGCGAATTGCGCGAAGAGCTTGGCATTGATACCGCCGAATCCTGCCTTGCCCCACTTAGCTTTGCCAGCCACCATTATGCTGCAAGTGATGATGGCGAGGCGTTCCATCTTTTAATGATGCTGTTTGTTTGCCGCCGCTGGCAAGGCCGCCCGCAAGCGGTTGAAGGCGGCATGTTGAAATGGGTACGCCCGCAACAATTGCGCGACTATCCGATGCCTGCGGCTGATATTCCCTTGATTTCGGCGCTGCAAGATCTTCTTTAAGACAATATTTTCTCTGGGGCTGGCTTTATCTGGGGCAGGCTTTGCTTTCGGCCATGTTGTTCACGTCAGCCCTTTTTTGGATCACCAACATCATCACTATCGCCGCCAATCACCTTGGCAAGATGCGTTTTTCCCGATCCAGGGCGAAGCGGTTTTTGCTGGCTTTCATGTGGTGCCCAGCCGGTAAGGGTGATGATCTCGAAACTCGCCGGGATCGTTCCGTCATCACGCCCAAATTTGGTTTGATAGATTTCGGCTGCCCGCATGAAAACAGCGCGTCTTGTCGGCTGACGCAACCGGCCAAGCATGGCGTTTTGTTCACCCATGCCGCGAAGATCGGCCATCAAGCGAAACATATTTGAATAGGTAACGGTCAAACGGTCGCTATCAGCCACTGGAAGCGCAAGGCCAGCGCGGCCAAGAAGCCCGCCAACATCTTTGATATCAGCCATCGGCGCACAACGCGGGCTAAACCCGCCAGTTACATCCTGTTCGGCCGCAATTAAGGCCGCGCGTAATTCAAATAGGCTATTGCCGCCAAGAAGATTAATCAGACACAGACCATCCGGGCGAAGCAATTTTCGAATTTGCACCATCAGCCCCGGCAGGTCATCAACCCAATGGAGACTCAGACAGGAAAAAACCGCATCAAAACTGCCATCGGCAAAAGGCAGATTCGCAAAATCATGGACAATAAAGGGTTTGCCAGCATGTTTGGCAAAGGCCGCTGCCGGATCGCTATGCAGCATTGTGCCAATTTTGCCAAGCGGTGCCAGATGCGTCAAAAGGCGACCATCATGCGCCCCAAGGTCAAGACATAGATCAAAATCACGGCGCATCAAATCAACTCGATCGGCAAGGCGCAATGCAGCTTCATCCTTTAGAAAAGCAAAATTTGCATAGGTCGCGGCAGACCGTTGCCGGTTTCGGCGCTGGGCAAGCGGGTCAAATAGCTGTGGTATCGCGTCGTTCATTACAGGCATCTTGTAGGGTCTGCTGGCAAAACCGCAAGTGCTAAATATCGACATGCCTAGATTGGCATCGGCGGCATGCTTTACGGTTTTTTTACTGGCTTTCGACTAGAATGACCTATCCCACGGTTGTGTTAAGAGACTGGTCATACAAACCAAAAGCGCCATCCAATTCCGGCAGCATCTTAACGCGTTGCTTAATCTGCTTTTGCCCCAGAAATGCCCCTTATGTAGGCGGTTTTGTTTTGATCGAGGCCTTTGAACCGATTGCTGGCAGGGGCTGGTTTTTATCACCCCACCTTTTTGCCAACGCTGTGGGCGGCCGCTTGCCGATGCCATTCGCGATCATCTTTGCGGCCAAAGGCTGGCCCAACACAGGCCGGATTGAGCCGGAGCCAGCGACAGCGCAATCTAGCAGGCGCGTTTGCCGTGCCACAAGACCAGCGTCATCGCATTGCCAATCAGCCCGTGATGTTGATTGATGATGTGATGACAACGGGTGCCACTCTTTATGAAGCGGCAAAAACCCTTCACCGAGCGGGAAGTGACCCGTTTCGCGGGCTGGCCTTGACGCGTGATTTGCACCATGGGTTGTATCCTCTTTTATCCGGCGCTGATTTTTCTATTGAGCGCTATGACA
>CAJYBL010000073.1 GCA_913064995.1 uncultured Alphaproteobacteria bacterium | reverse complement strand
GGGTTAGGCTAGCAGATAGGGATGATGAATTGCGCGCCGAAGCAGGGTTGCTTGATGTCAATAAAGCCCAAGCTGAATTGCTCGCTGGCAAGGCTAAGCGCGCAAAAGAGCTGGTGGCCAACAATGCGCTTGCCGTTGATGCGGCTGAAACAGCTTTTAACGCCAGCCTGTCGGCGAATCTGCAATTATTAAGTCGTGGGTCGTCAATTGCGCGGAAAAAGGCGCAACGCGAGATTAGTGCCGTGATGATTGCGCAAACCGAATTTGAAATTGCTCAGCTTGTCAAAGATATCAAGGCCACAAAATTACGCACGCAAACAGCCGGACAGATTACCTTTCTTGCTGAATATCGCCGTGGTTATGCCCGCGAAGGTGAAATCATTGCCAAAATTACCGATTTGAATAATTTTGAAATTGAGGCCGAAATTCCGGTTACCTATCTTGGCTATATTGAAGCTGCCAAATCCATTTCAGGTCGCGGTCTTGATGGCAGCCGGCTGGAGATGCAACTCCGCGTCTCGTTACCGGTGCAGAATTTGCGCTCGGCGACCCGTACCATGCGGTTTTCGGTGAGTGGCGGTATCCCATCAATCTTGCAAGCCGATAACGCGGTCGTGGTTATGCAGGTGCCAACAACCAGCCCGATACCGCTATTGGTTGTGCCAAAAGATGCGGTGTTACCGCTGACGGCGGGGCATATGGTTTATTTGGCTGATGGTGATCGGGCGCGACGCCAGATTATCCAGATCGGCGCTGCGGTCGACGATGGGTTTATCGTTAAAAAAGGCCTTACAGTCGGTCAAAAGGTGATTGTTCGTGGCAATGAGCAATTATCCGATGGCAAAGAAATCCAAATTGGGGGTGGTAAAAAAGCGGGTGGTAAAGCCGGCTCTGGGCAAAAATCCAATGAATCGTTGAAACCGGCTAAAATGAAGGGCTCAAATTAATGGGCGGAATTATCAAGCTGGCAATTGAAAGGCCGGTTGCTGTTCTGGCACTGATCTTTATGACCGTTATCTTTGGTGTCGTTGCGTTGCAAACAATTCCTATTCAGATGAGCCCCGATATTGAAAAACCGGTTCTTGATGTGCGGGTGCGCTGGAATGGAGCATCACCAAGTGATGTTGATCGTGAAATTGTGGGTCGTCTTGAAAGTGAACTTTCATCACTCAACGGGGTTGAGAAAATTGCATCGCGGTCAACGAGGGGATATGGCCGTGTAACGCTGACCTATGGGGTTGGTCAGGATATGGACAAAGCTTTGGTTTTGCTACTTAGCAAATTATCGGCGGTGAATGGTCTGCCGGATGAAGCTGATACGCCAACAGTACGAACCTCTAATTCAGATGACAGCCCTGTTGCCCGTTTGGCCCTTGTGTCCAGAGATGGTGCCAATGTAGACGTAGAGGGTCTGGGTCAGTATCTGGATACTAATATCGTTGAGCCATTATCACGGGTTGAGGGCATTGCTGAGGTAGATTATTACGGTGGTAGCCGCCGTGAAATACGTGTCCTAATTGACCCTGATAAGCTGGTCCAGCACAAGGTCACCCTCAGCGAGGTCCTTGATGCGCTGCGCACGTCTTCATCAATGATGAGCGTGGGTATGGTTACCGAGGGTAAGCGGTCCTACACGGTAAGGTCAGAGGCTATAAATTACACGCCAGAAACTGCTGGGCGTATTGTTTTACGGGCTGATGTTTTGGCTTCAGGAACGATTGTGCCCCTGTTACTTGAAGATGTCGCCCGGCTAGATATTAGATTTCCCAAACAAACGAGTTTTCGACGCTTAAATGGCAAGCCGGGGATTATCGTAAATGCCATCCGCGAGCAGGGTAGTAATGTAGTCGCAACCATGCTGCGTGTGCGCTCCGTTGTTGATGCGTTAAACCGTGATGAGCTGGACCAGCGTGGCTTAAATCTGCGTGTTGTGTACGATGAGACAAAGTATATCTCATCGGCGATTGACCTGGTTCAAAAGAATATTTGGATTGGCGGTATACTGGCCATTACCATTCTGATGCTTTTTTTAAGGAACTTTTTGCCAACGCTTATTATTTTTGCGGCTATTCCTGTTTCGGTGATCGGAACTTTTGTGGCAATTTCTGGGTTAGGGCTATCGATCAATGTGATTTCGCTTGCCGGCTTGGCCTTCGCCGTTGGCATGGTGGTTGATGCATCAATTGTATCGCTGGAAAATATTTTCCGGCTTCGCCAACGCGGGGTTGACTCTCAAAATGCCGCCTACCACGGGGCGCGCCAGGTTTGGGGGCCAATTTTAGGATCGGCTTTAACAACGGTGATTGTCTTTATTCCGGTATTGACCTTGGATTTGCCTGTTGGGCAATTATTCCGTGATATTGGCATTGCGATTTCGGTTTCGGTTTTGATTTCAGTAGTCGTGTCGGTCACAGTTATTCCAACATTGGCAGCCAGACTGCTTGGCGGGGCGGCAAACCGTTTTGAAAAGCTGCCAACGATTCCGGTGCTTGATCCGATTGCCCGCCAGTTTGCCGGTTTGTTTATTGGCTATGCGCAATTTATCGTTAGGCGCAAGCTGATTGGCTTTGGCGTTGTGGCCATCGTTCTGGCGTTGGCTTTTGGAATTAGTGCCAAGCTGATGCCAAAATTGGATTATCTTCCCGATGGCAATGCAAATTTCATTTTTGGTCGTATCAGTGTGCCAGCTGGTTATTCGATGGAAGAAACCGTGCGGATCGCAGAACGTATGGAAAAGGCAGCACGACCGTTATGGGAAGGTGAAACAGAAGAAGATGGACCGCCAGCGATTGAGCGGTTTTTCTTTGTTGCCTATTCTGGTGGTGCCTTTGCTGGTGCTTCAAGCAGCGATCCAACTCGAGTAAAGGAGTTGCGCATGGTTTTGATGCGCCCCATCTTTGCTGAACCTGGAGCGCGGGCCTTCGTGCGACAGTCATCCCTGTTTGGCCGCTCGGTTGGCGGATCACGCTCCATCAGCATTGATATTGTCGGGCCGGAGGCTGATGATATTCTGCCGGTTGCTGTGCAATTAAATGAAGCGTTAAGCATTCGGTTTCCTGCTCGCGAAGGAAACCAAATCCGGACGCTGCCAGGATTGGACTCTGGTGCGCCGCAAATTCGTATCACGCCTGACCTAATAGCGCTGGCCCGTGCCGGCGTATCAGTGCGTGAATTTTCATCGGCAGTTGATGTTTTCAATGATGGTGCCAATGTTATTCAGGTACCGATTGATGGCGAATTAATTGATATAGTGGTTTCAGGAAAGGACGCTGAAAATCTGACAACTAGCGCCTTGCAGGACATCCCCATTGTGACGAAGCTTGGCAATATCTTGCGAGTTAAACAGCTTGCAAAAATTGAAGTTATTAGCGCACCTGAACAAATTCGAAGACTAGGCGGGCGGCAGGCAATTTCAATTCGGCTGCGACCCACCGAGGCGTTATCGCTTGAAGATGTTGTAAATGTTATCGACAATGAAATTTTGCCAACCATTCGGACCGAAGCGTTGGCAAGTGGTGTAACTATCAAGCTTGAAGGCGCGGCAAGTGCGCTTGCAATGACGTGGAAAGCCATGCAGGCCAATGTGTTAACAGCTATCTTTGTTATTTTCCTGCTTTTGGTGATTTTGCTTCGCAGCTTTATTTTGCCAATGATTATCCTTCTGGCGATTCCGGTTGCCGCAGCAGGTGGCATTGGCGGGCTGGCAATCTTGAACCTGTCAATGCGGCAGCCGCTTGATATGTTGACCATGCTTGGATTTGTGATCCTAACTGGTGTTGTCGTGAATAATGCGATTTTGATGATTGAACAAACCACCCTTCACATGCGCGAAGAGGGCTTGTCGGCAAATGATGCGGTGATCGAAGCAACACGAAATCGGATTAGGCCAATTTTCATGTCGACCTTAACCTCGCTGTTTGGTCTTGTGCCGCTAGTTATTTTTCCCGGTGCTGGATCAGAATTATATCGCGGCATCGGCGTTGTGGTGTTTGGTGGCCTTGCCCTATCAACCCTAGCAACCTTGATCATCGTGCCGCCTCTGATGGCAATTGCGCTTAATTCACGATTTGGCGGCGCGTCAAGCCCAACCGCCAATTTGAAAGAAAAGCTTTAGACTGGTTTTTGGAGCAGACGATGCCGTTTACCCCGAAATGCCAAACGCCGTTAAATGGCCAATCAATTATGATTTCGTTGGGGTTTTTCGATATTGTTCGGGCTTGTGGATTGGCCGGTCTTTATTTGTGCCGAGGAAACGACTAATTGAGCAAATTCACGGTTGCCCCTAAGCCGGCTTCCGCTTTACCATATTTGAACTCGCCATCGATCGCATTACCGTGACTGGTTTTGATAAGTTGAATGGTAACGTTTGAAAGGCTACGAAATGAATCTTGGATTAAGCGCATTTATTACCGTTTTGGCATTGCTGGTTGCCCCTGTTGCCTACGCAGCAGATCACGATTTTGCAAAATGGCTTGTTGAGCTTCGCCTGGAAGCAAAAGAACGTGGTATTTCAGATCGGACTCTGGATGCGGCGCTTGGTAATGCGGCACCAATTAAACGCGTGATTGAGCTGGATCGCCGCCAACCAGAATTCACCATGACCTTTGACGAATATCTTGGCAAAATTGCGTCGCCAACACGGGCGAGGATCGCGGCCAAGATGCTTGTCGAACATGATGAAATTCTGACTAAAGTTTCAAAAAAATATGGTGTTCAAAAACGCTATATCGTTACGTTCTGGGGTGTTGAAACCAATTTTGGCCAATATCTAGGGTCGTTCAATGTGCCTCATGCTTTGGCAACTTTGGCCTTTGATGGCCGTCGAGGTGCGTATTTCCGCAAAGAACTGTTGAATGCGTTAAAAATTCTGGAAGAAGGCCATATCGCACCAGATAAAATGAAGGGATCCTGGGCTGGCGCCATGGGACAAAGCCAGTTTATGCCGTCAAGCTTTTTGTCCTATGCTGTTGATTGGGATGGGGATGGCAAACGCGATATATGGGGCACTAAGCCCGATGTGTTTGCCTCAACCGCCTATTACCTGTCGAAAGCAGGCTGGCGCGATGACATTACCTGGGGACGGAAAGTGACATTGCCAAAGAGCTTTTCAATGGATGGAAAAAATCCTAAGGCACTTGCCGATGGCAAGATAAGCGCCAAACTGCCTGTTTGGGCAGAGGCAGGCGCTCGCAATACCGATGGTGGTGCCTTGCCAGCAAAAGATCTAACAGCGCGGCTGGTGATACCTGCTGGCAGTGATGGCCCTGCTTTTCTAGTCTATAGCAATTTTGACTCGATTCTCGATTGGAACCGTTCAAATTATTATGCGCTGGCGATTGGCCATTTGTCTGACAAGCTGCGATAAGCCGGATCGTGAAACAACAGGATAAAAGAATGCGTGTTAACGGGAAAAACTTGTTTGGGTTTTTGATCTTGGGCTTGTTGTTGCAAGGTTGTGCTTCGGCTGAACTAGCTGTTGATCTGCTCAAAAAACATAAACGCCAAACCGAAACCGCCAAACAAACCGACGTTGTTGCGAAACCGCATTACAAAATTGGTAACCCCTATCAAGAGTTTGGCGTTTGGTATTACCCAAAACGCAATCTGACCTATGATGAAACGGGCCTTGCATCTTGGTATGGCGAGGAAACCGCTGTTTTGGGACGGCCTACCGCGAATGGTGAAGTGTTCGATCCTAATATCGCAACAGCGGCGCATAAAACCTTGCCACTGCCGTCGGTGGTTCGCGTTACCAATCTTGATAACGGCAAATCACTGGTTGTCAGATTAAATGATCGTGGGCCCTTTGCGCCCGGCCGGATCATTGATTTGTCGCATGAGGGCGCGCGGTTACTTGGATTTGTCAAGCAGGGCATTGCCAAAGTGCGCGTTCAGATATTGGCAGAGCAAAGCTTGCGGTTGGAAAATCTTGCAAAAAGGGGTGAGTTTCCAAGTTTGACAGCCAATGATCAAGGCGCCATGCCGGAAATGAAACCAGCCATCAACCCCGAGGTAAGCCTGACCGCCAGATCCAGCAAGATCAAAAGCAAGGTTACGGTTAATCAAGCACCACAATCGGCCTTGGAATTATTATCACAGTCGCGCGTTGGCGAGGTTATTTCAGTCGCGCCCGTTGCTACCAAGATCTGGGTTCAGATTGGTGCTTTTGGGTCTGAGCAACGAGCCAATGATGTGCTTTCAAAGGTTGGGTCGGTTGGCTCAGGCGGGGTGTCTATGGTAAACCGTCTTGGCAAACGGCTTTATCGCGTTCGTCTTGGGCCGGTCGATGAGGTTGCATTGGCAGATTCGATGCTGCAAAAAGTATTCAATATCGGCTTTAGCGGCGCGCGTATTGTCGTTGATTAGGCAATGACATTTTTATGCCGTTTTATAGGGTGATATATAGCTTGCGTGACCGTTGCATAGGCCGTTCTTTGAACAGGGCTTGCTTTGGCGAGTGATGAGGATTTGACGATGACACTAAAATTTTGGGCAAGATCAGTTGTGGTCGCAGCGTTGTTTGGCGCGGCAATGCCTGTTTTTGCTGCTGAAATTACATCGCCAGCAAAGCAAGCGCATGTCACCGATTTTGCAACTGGCAAAGTTCTGTTCAGCAAAGATGCTGACGCGCCAATGAAGCCGGCATCAATGGCAAAGATCATGACCGTTTTTGTGGCGTTCCAGCGTATTGCTGATGGCCAGCTTGGGATGGATGATAAATTCACCATTTCGGAAAAGGCTTGGAAGAAAGGCGGGTCACGAACATTTCTAGAAGTTGGCAGAACCGTATCGGTTCGCGAACTCCTGTATGGCATTATCGTCCAGTCGGGAAATGATGCTGCCATTGTTCTGGCCGAGGGGATTTCTGGTACGGAAAACGCCTTTGCCCAAGAAATGAACTTCTGGGCCAAAAAGATTGGCATGAAAAATACGAATTTCCGGAATTCAACTGGCTGGCCTGATCCTGACCTGACAACAACAGCCGCTGACCTGAATATCATGACAACCGAGCTGATCCGGCGGTTTCCTGCAGATAAATATCCCGATCTTTATCCGATTTTTGCCAAGCGGGAATATACCTATAACAAAATTCGCCAGCCAAACCGCAATCCGCTCGTTTATGGCACGGCTGGTGCTGATGGATTGAAAA
>CAJYBL010000072.1 GCA_913064995.1 uncultured Alphaproteobacteria bacterium | reverse complement strand
CTGTCCTTTTTTCTTTTTTTTCCGAAGCTAAGACCAAACCCACAGCCTTTGTGAACAATTTCAGCTCTCATATGTGTGCAAGTCAACTGGCACATTTTGCACTTCAGTTTGCACGGTACTGGTTAGCAACCAGTGACGCCTAGACTGGCAGAGGCGCGTGATTACAGATTTTATTTGTTACCTAAAGGAGGGAAACTCCGCTTCTCAAGTGCGCTATTGCTATAACAGCGGGTGTGTCATTACATGGCCAGCCTATGCGGTAGCCTTATTTTATCGCAACGTCTGTTTGTTAGATATATGCAACCACCAGAGTTACAAGAACGATAAAAATCAATACCCATAACCAGTACCAAGCAGGTTCTCCCTTATCGCGTGAAAGCAAGTTTTGTTTGTTTCTTACCTTCTTGCCTGTGACTTTAACCCTCTTAAAAGTTTCAAATTCTTTGCTAGAAAGTCTTTTCAGGGCCAAGCGTTTGGCTGTTATTGGCAGCGCCCTGAGGCTTTTACTTAGTAGCGCAGTATTCTTATCGTTTTCATTAAATAATTTTAAAAGGGCGGTGTCATACCTATCAGACATTTGTCGATTAGAAAAATCTACTTTCTCAATCAAAGCAGAGAAATCTTTGGAGCCCGTATTAAGGATATAAGACTGTTTGAACTGTTCTAAGAATACTCGTTTGACTGAGAAATCATCAATTTTGACTATGATCTTCAGCGCTTTTTCGTAATCATTTGCGGTCAATGAAAATAAAGCGATCAATAGTGGCTGGGCAATCTCACTAGCTCTTTCCCTACCAAACACCAACGAGGCTGAAAGAGAAACTACGGCTTTGGTAGACCATTGTTCAAGCTGCTCGGCTTGTGTGAAATTAGCGTTTTCGTTTATCGCCAATGCTCTCACCTTGGTTTTGTTGTGTAGCGACCCTGAGGAAATTATTTAGATTCATGCTACATCAACTTCGAGAGTTTTGTTAGATATGTTTTACAGAACTATTTTCCTGGCGCATTTCTCCCTAAAATCGACCAGACTTTGCCATGGAATTATTTTGTGGCAGGGTTTTCCGATTAAACAAGGAGAGAAAGATGAAGTTTTTATTTCTAGGAAAATACTCAAATGCTGGCCTCGCTGGGTTTTTGAAAAATCCAGAAGATGACAGACACGCCGCAATTTCTGCAATGGTTAAAAAATCGGGTGGCAACTTTATTGACCTGCAATTCCTGAGAGGAAAATACGATATCGCGGTTGTTGCAGAGGTTTCGAGCTTCGAAGATGCCGCAGCCGTGAAAGTTCTCGTGGCTGCGTCGGGGGCTTTAGACGAATTGGAGATGCTCGAATATATCGATATGAACGACATAGCTGGTCGAGCAAATAAGATAACCGGGGCGTATCGCGCACCTGGCTCTTAACTAATAAGCTATGATTGTTCAAACAAGGCCAGCCTTTTCGCTGGCCTTGTTTTGTGGCATGATTTTAGTTATGAAAGTTGAAAATTTAGATAAGCAGGTTGAGTTGCTTAGTATTATTGTCGATGGTTGCAAGAGGCATCCTGCTTACAGAGCCATTCGACCTGCTACAGGTCATTGTAAGCCTTGTGTTGGGATGTGGCAGGCAAGACAGGAGATGGAAGACTTGGGCAAATGATCCGTGCCCTAATCACGGCAATATTCCTCAGAAATCACAACACACAAGCCTGAAAACAAAAAGCCCCAAAAATGGCGCTTTGCTTCAAAAATATCTTGGGGGAAATGGTGGGAGTGACAGGGATTGAACCTGTGACCCCTTCGATGTCAACGAAGTGCTCTCCCGCTGAGCTACACCCCCACACCATTTCATATGGTCAGCCAATCAAACGAGCATAAACAATTGTGTCAATGCTGACGTCCTGCCAACCGGCGAGCCGTTTGCGCGGTAACGCTGCCCACCGGCTATGTCTGCACCAACCGGCCGGTCATATCAAGCCTTTTTTCGGCCAATTCTGGTCAGGTATTGCAAAACCTGCTATCAAAATGCGGCAATTGCCAAGGCAGCGTAAAACTTGGCTATTGTCGCCATCACAATCACAAGTTAAGGTGGATTAATGAGCATAGTAACCGCGCCAAAATCAAATGCCCATATTGCGGTTAATTCCGTGATTGATCCGGTAAACAATCCCTCTCTAGCTGCGCCAAAAGCCGCATCTTTGCCGTCCACTCAACAGCAATCATCACATGCTGCCAAATCAAAAAACAATGATCTAGGGCCGGTGATCATGCCGCTGGTCGCGCTTGCTGCGCCGCACTTTACCGCTGCCGAAATCTTGACACCGCCATCATATTGCCAACCAAGCGCGGTGGTCTTATCATCGCCGCATGCGGGTCGGGTTTATCCGGCCGAATTTATCGCCGCTAGCATTGCTGATGTGAACGCCCTTCGCGGGCTTGAGGACTTTGGCGTTGATCAATTGATTGGTAGCGTTCGCGATCAAGGCATCACCTGTATCAATAACCAGATTTCGCGCGCCTATATCGATGTTAACCGGCCAGTTGATGCGCTTGATAACGCCATGTTCACCTCGCCACCAACCGCAGCCAATACCGCCGCCGCATCATCACGCCATGTTCGGGCTGGTTATGGGCTATTGCCGCGCCTAACCGCAGCGCGTGAGGTAATCCATCGACAATTACTGCCGTCAGACGAGGTAGAAAGCCGCATCGCGCTTGTCCATAAACCCTATCATCAGGCGGTACAGGCAGCCTTGGCAACCGCCCATAGCAATTTTGGCCGGTCACTGCTGATTGATTGCCATTCAATGCCATCGCATGACCAACATGACAAACCGCTTGCCGATTTCGTGCTTGGCGATCTGCATCACAGCACGCTTGATCCAGCAATTGGCGATCTTTTGACAAAAATCATTACCGAGGCTGGCTACAGCCTTGCCTGGAACCATCCTTATGCTGGTGGCTATATCACCAAAAACTATGGCCGCGCCGCCACGCGCCAGCAATCAATCCAGATCGAGATCAACCGCCGCCTCTATATGACGCGCAAATATACGCTTGATCAGCAGGGCAGCAAAAATATCGCCGCGCTTCTAACACGTATCGGGGAGGTATTATCTGATAAATTGGCTAAAGCCTAGCTTGGCGCAAACGGGTTTTCGCGCTTGCGCATCACCATGCGGATTGGCACTCCGCGCAACCCGAAATCAGCCCGCAGCCCACCTGTCAGATAGCGAAGATAGCTTTCCGGCAGATCAGTCGGCCGACTGACAAATAATGCAAATGTCGGCGGGCGGGTTTTAATCTGAGTCATATAGCGAATGCGAAGACGGCGCCCTTCAACCAAAGGCGGCGGATGTGCTTCCAGCATCGCATCAAGCCAACGATTCAACCGGCCGGTGGAAATGCGCGTATTCCAAATACCATACATCTCATCAGCCGCATCAAGAATCTTGCTAAGACCCTTTTTATGCAGGCCTGACATTTGCACAACCGGAACGCCGCGCAATTGCGCAAGCGAGGTTTGCAGCCGATCCGAAATCTGACCGCTGGCAGCCTGTTTATGGCGAACCGCATCCCATTTATTCGCCCCGATAACAATCGCCCGGCCTTCTTCTTCGATCAGGCGGGCAATGGATAGGTCTTGTTTATGAATTTCTTCGGTTGCATCAATCAATAAAACGCAAAGATGGGCATATTGAACCGCGCGCAACGCATCATCGACCATTAGCTTTTCAACCTTGTCGGCAATCCGCGCACGCCTACGTATTCCTGCAGTATCAACAAGCTTATAGGGCTTGCCATTCCATTGAAATGGCACTTCGATTGAATCGCGCGTAATCCCCGCCTCAGGGCCAGTCAATAATCGGTCTTCGTCAATCAAGCTGTTGATCAGCGTTGATTTTCCCATATTTGGGCGGCCAACAATGGCAATGCGCATTGGCTGGCCAACCTGTTCATCCTGCCAAACATCAATGGGGTTGCCATCAGCATCAAGCTTTTCATCAAGCCCATCAACGTCAGTTAATAAATGGTCATCAACTTCATTGTCAGCATCACCGGTCAGAACATTGTCAAGCCCGATGGCCTCCGCTGCCTCCAGCATGGCGTCATGCAAATCAACAAGACCCTCGCCATGCGCAGCCGAAATTGGCACTGGTTCACCAATTCCAAGCGCCCATGCCTCAGACAGGCCAGTAGCGCCCGCCTTGCCTTCACATTTATTCGCTAACAGCACAACCCGTGCGCCCGATTTTCTGATTTCACTGGCAAAAAACTTGTCAACCGGCGTGACCCCAGCTTTGGCATCAACAACCATCAAAGTAATATCGGCATCTCGAATGGCTATTTCGGTTTGGCGACGCATCCGTGCCTCAAGCGAGCCGTCATCAGCCTCTTCAAGACCGGCCGTATCAATAACGGTAAAAGCCAAGGTGGCAAGATATCCCTGTCCTTCTCTGCGATCACGTGTTACCCCCGGTTGGTTGTCAACAATCGCATGCTGACGGCCAATCAACCGGTTAAACAGCGTTGATTTCCCAACATTTGGGCGGCCAACAATGGCAAAAGTAACAGTCATAAAATGATTGCAATCCTAGTCAAAAGCCGTAAGAGTGCCGTTGCCGCTTAGAACAAACATCATGCCACTCGCCAATTGCGGCGGGGTCACAACGTCTGAGCCAACATCAATTGTCTTGCCGCCATTACCAGTATTTGCGTCAAATACGAAAAGGCTTCCCGATTTTGAAATTACCATAACCTTACCATCAACCACGACCGGCCCGACATAACGCGGATTTTTTTCTGATGTTACAACACCCTTTGGCAAGGCACCGGGCAAATTGACAACCCAGCGAGCGGAGCCATCACTGCGGCGCAAGGCGTAAAGCCGTCCATCAATGGTTTGTAAAAACAGTGATTTGCCTGCGACCCACGGCATTTCAATACCGCCAATCGGTTGATCCCAAATCAACAAACCTGACCGCGCATTAAACGCCGCGATTTGCCCTGCTTGCGAGACCGCAAAAACAAGGCCGCCATCAAAAACAGGATGCGCCCGAATGTCACCAAGCCGCTGAAGCGGGGTCCGCAAGCTGAACGCAGCCAATGTATCAGACCAGATAATCTTTCCTGAATTGGCTTCGAGAAGGCTGATATCACCGCCATAACCCGCAACTGCCAATTGATCATTGGCAAAGGCTGGTGACGGCGCACCATAAACAACCGTATTGACCGGCAAGCCTGCGCGTTCCCAGAAAAGCGAACCATCATTGGCTGAATAGGCAAAAATATTACCGTCCAGATCAGTTACAACAACGGCCTCTCGCCCGATTAGCGTTGGCCCACCACGAACCGGAAAACGCAGTAATATCGACCATATTTTTGACCCATCCTGCACCGAAAGCGCCGCAAGACTGCGCCCGCCAGCATGAACAAATAATGTCTCACCACGAACCGCCAGCCCGCCAGCAATCCCCGGCAATGGATCATCGGTAAATTCTTCAATGCTCACCTGCCAATTGGCTTTGCCGGTCTTTATGTCAAAAGCTGTGACCTTGCCATTTGGCGCAACGGTAAAGACCTGCTCACCAGCCACCATCGGCTGGGCAAGCTCGGTCAGGCTATCGCCAGATCCACCAATTGAAGCGCGCCATGCCTGCTTGAACGGCAAGGATGCTTTGACATTACCGCCAGTATGACCGGCGCTTAGCCCGGGGTGGCCCGCATTCAAAATATCAATCACATCAGGCAAGCCCGCGCCTTCCGCAAGTGCCGCTGGATCAGCGGCGATCATATCGCTTGTCGTAATTATGGCGACACGATCACCATCAAGAATCAATTCAGATTCTGAACAGGATGATAGCGCAAGCACGACAAATCCGGCTGATAGCGATTTGCCAAGCACCAACGACAATTGACGCAGCAAAGTCCGACCATTCATCAAGATTTCCTTTACCGTCATGACAACTCTCCTAGCATGCATTTGAAACCAATACTGTTTCGCCCAATTCATGCTTTTCAAATAAAGGCATGGCGCTATGCGCCAAGTATTATCCATTAGCCTTTTAGAATTTGCAGCATCTGACGCGCCCGTTGACGCACCCCAGCCGGAATATTTGACAACCCTGCCAGCGACTCATATTTGGTCATCGCCGCTTTGCGATCACCTGACCGCAGAGCCAGACCTGCTGCCTGCTCAAGCGCCATTGACTGCCATGGACCAGCCTGACTTTCAAGATCAGTTAATCTTGCGGCCAATTCATCATGTTTGCGGCTTGCCGGTGCATTCATGACCGATAACAAGATTGCCGCTTGTTGATAAAGTGGCTTTACATCGGGGTCTGTTGACAGCGCAAGATAGCTTGCCTCGGCGGCATCAAAATCTTTGTTTTCGGCCTGTGTTGCGGCAATGCGGAACTGCGCCAGCATCGCATATCCCGGACTTAACATATCAAGCTGTGCCGCAAGGGCAGACGCGGTATCATCAGATTTCAAGGCTTGATGATAAATCGCAGCGGCTTCGGTTGCCTGACGATCCTGCCACGCCTTATAACCTTGACGTGCGCCAACCCCAATAACCACCAGCGAAACCGCAATGATTACATATTTACCATAGCGCAACCATAATTCCTGCATCTGGTCACGTTTCAGATCTTCATTAATCTCATCAAAAATATCAGCCATTCGTTCAACAATCACTTCCAGTCAAAACAGCATTTCACTGCTGAATACCTAAGGTTTATCCACAGCCCGATCGGCCAAATTATCCGGCACCGTAATAGCAATTCTTTTTACCGAAATGCCAGTGCTTTATTGACCTCAATCGAAAGCTGTCTCAACATAACTTGGAATAGGAAAAACAGCCACCACTAAAAGCTAGGTAACAGCAAACCATATGCAGCGTATATCCAACCCGAAAAAGCTTCGCAAACCATTATGCTTTAACCGAAGCGAACTTGGACAAATCTTAGCAACCTATAGCACCCGCGTTGCCAGCGGTGAATGGCGCGATTACGCCATTGATCATTTGCCAGGCAGCGCCGCCTTTTCGATTTTCCGGCATACGCATGAAACCCCGCTTTATGTTGTTGAAAAACAACAACGCTTTCCAACCGAAGCGGCAAAATTCATCCTTCGTGATCGCAATAAAGTTATATGCAAAGGCAACTCAATGCAGGAGATT
>CAJYBL010000071.1 GCA_913064995.1 uncultured Alphaproteobacteria bacterium | reverse complement strand
GGCGATGACCGGATGCTGTTGATCTCAATCCAGAATGAGCGCGAATGGCTGCGGCTATGTAGTGATGTTCTTGACCAGCCCGACTTACCGCAAAATCCAAAATTTGACAGCAATGTCCATCGTGTTGAAAATCGCGCTTCGCTTGATGCTATTATGAATGGGGTTTTCAGCCAATATTCCATCGATAAAATTGCCGAAAAATTGCAGGCGGCGCAAATTGCCTTTGGTCGGTTGAATGATATGGATGTTTTTACGCAACATCCGCAAAACCGGTTTGTTTCGGTTCGCACCTCGTCTGGTGATGTACAGCTATTATCACCCGGCGCGATTGTAAATGGCATCTTGCCAAGATTGGGTGATGTCCCCGATCTTGGCCAGCACAGCGCGGCTATCCGCGAGGAATTTTCATAGATGATAGTTTGGATATCGGTCAAACCTGCACCTAAAGTCAGATTTTGGGCCAGATCGTGCTCAGGCTGAGAATTCACCAATTTTAACTGCATCAAGAAACGCCGCCTCGGCGGCCTTGATCACGGTTAATTTGGGGTTGCCGTCACGGTAGGCAAGTCCAAGCTGGCGTGCCGGCGCTTTGGCCCCAAGCGCAAGACGTTTGACCGGTAACGGGTTCATATTCTGAACACAGCGTTTGGGCACAATCGAGACACCAAGATTGGCCATCACCATGCTTGAGATTGCTTCCAGCCCCTCAAGCTCCATCGAATCCTTGACCGTGATTTTGCGCTTTTGAAGCCAGCTTTCGACCATCTGGCCAAAAATTGCATTGCGGTCAAACCGGATAAAGGGGCGTGTGCGAAGCAGTTCAAGTGGATCGTCATTTTTGGTTTGCGGCGGTGCTAAAAGCTGCATTGGCTCGGTGGCAATATCAAAACAGGATAAACCCTGCGGCAATAGGGCGGGGCGTGTGATGATCGCTGCATCAATCGTGCCGCGGTCAAGCTGTTGCATTAATTGATATGACAGCCCCGGAAAAATCACCACATGCAAATCGGCATGACGCTGGCGCAATAAAGACAGGCCAAGCGGCACCAATCCGGTCAAAGTGGTTGGCACCGCGCCAAGCACCAATTCACCCTGAAAGCCCTGTTCGCCAATGACCGATGCCAGAATACCATCATAGTCACGGATAATATCTGCCGCTTTGCTGGCCATTGCACGTCCGGTCGGGGTCAATTCGGGGCGCCGGTTTTTCCGGTCAAAAAGGGTGACTCCCCACAATGATTCCAGCGCTTTCATCTGTTGGCTTACCGCCGCATGGGTGATATGACAGGCAGCAGCAGCGGCGCTGAATGAGCCATGTGTTTGAATGGCAAGCAAGGTGCGAAGTTGGCGAAGGGACATATGTATTTATCCATCCAATAATTATAAGTGTTAATGTAAAACTTTCTTACATAATAAGTAAATATTATTTAGTTTCATTAAGAAAAAATGAAAATTATACTCCGCTGGCATGGTGAAAATGGAGTGATATAGTGGCGGATGAAACGCAAACAATGACAGTTTCGATTTGGCGCGAAGATGGCGATGATGGCCGCTTTGAAAAATATGAAGTGCCAGCTCGGGAAAATCAGACGGTGCTTGATGTTGTGGCTTATGTCCAACAGCATATTGACCCCACTTTATCTTATCGGTTTGCCTGCCGCGTTGGCATGTGCGGATCTTGTGCGATGATGGTTAATGGGTCGCCGCGCTGGACTTGCCGAACACATGTCAGCAAGGTTGTCGCCGATGATTGCCTTGAGGTTGCGCCGCTTCGTAATTTGCCAGTGATCAAGGATCTGGCAACCGATATGGATCCGTTCTTTGAAAAATGGGTTGCTGCTGAAGCGGTGTTTCACCCAAGCAAGACACGCCATGACCCGATGGCAGCCATCACCCCTGATGATCCTATGCGCATCGCGGCCAGCGAGGCGATTGAATGTATCAATTGCGCGGTCTGTTATGCGGCTTGTGACGTGGTTGAATCCAATCCCGATTATTTTGGACCGGCGGCGTTGAACCGGTCATGGTCATTGGTGAATGACATCCGTGATGATGGGCAAGATGTGCGGCTTGCCGCTGTTGGATCAAATGGCGGCTGTCATAATTGCCATTCCCAGCAAGGCTGTGTGCAATATTGCCCGAATGAATTGAACCCGACCTTGTCGATTGCCGGATTGAAGCGCGAAACGACAAAAGCCCTTTTCCGTCGGAGCCGCTAGATGCTTAATCTTCATTTATATATGTTACAGCGCTTGACGGCGCTGATCATGGCGCCACTTGTGATTGGCCATATCGCGGTGATGATCTATGCCGTTCAGGGCGGCTTGACGGTTGACGAAATTTTGGCTCGGACACAAGGCTCGGTCGCGTGGTTTTTGTTTTATGGCAGCTTTGTTGTTGCTGTCTCGATTCATGGTGCCATCGGATTGCGGGTCATTAGTTTTGAATGGTTTGGTCTCAAGGGGCGAGCCCTGCAGCTTTTTAGCTGGACGGTTTTTGCGCTTTTGTTTGGGCTAGGCGCAAAGGCTGTTTATACTGTCACCCTCGCAGGAGGTGGGCTATGATCCGGCCGCATCGCACCCATCCATTATGGTTTGCCTTTTTGCTTCACCGTTTATCAGGGCTTGGTTTGGCGCTATTTCTGCCAACTCATTTCTACATGCTGTCATTGGCGATTTCAGCACCGGCGCGCCTTGACGGGTTTTTGCGTTTCACCGATTTGACCATTGTGAAACTGGCCGAATATGGTTTGGTATTTTTGCTGGCAGCGCATCTATTTGGCGGGCTTCGGCTGATGGCACTAGAATTTTTGCCATGGAGCTCACATCAAAAAACAATGGCTGCACTAGCTGTGGCGCTTGCCTTTCTGGTATCGACTTTATTCTTTTTGAAAGCGATTTAATCCGATGAAACCGATCATTGAACGACATGACACTGATATTCTGATTTTGGGAACGGGCGGCGCCGGATTATTTGCCGCCCTTCACGCGCAAAAAGCTGCACCTGATCAAAAAGTCACTATTGCGGTAAAAGGGCTGATTGGAAAATCTGGCTGCACGCGTATGGTTCAAGGCGGCTATAATGTGGCGCTTAATCCGCAAGATTCAGTTGAGCGGCATTTCATGGATACGATTATTGGCGGCAAATGGCTTCCCGACCAGGATATGGCATGGAAGCTTGTGACCGAGGCGGTAACACGAATCCATGAGCTGGAAAATGAAATTGGCTGTTTTTTCGATCGCAATCCCGATGGCACGCTTCATCAAAAAGCCTTTGCTGGTCAAACCTTTGACCGTACCGCGCACAAGGGCGATCTGACCGGCATTGAAATCATTAGCCGTTTGATGGAACAGGTTCTGTCGCGGCCAATCGAAAAATTGCAGGAACATCGGGCAATCGGCCTGATTCCGTCGCGTGATGGCAGCGCGCTTGCGGGTGTTTTATTCATTGATATGCGCCGTGGCACGTTCCGGGTGGTTCGCGCCAAAACCGTATTGATGGCGACTGGCGGTGGCCCGACAATGTATAAATATCATACCCCATCTGGTGATAAGAGCATGGATGGTCTGTCGATGGCTTTGCGCCGTGGGCTTGGGCTTCGCGATATGGAAATGGTGCAGTTTCACCCAACCGGCTTGATGGCTGGTGATGAAACCAAAATGACTGGAACGGTTCTTGAAGAGGGGCTTCGGGGTGCTGGCGGTTATTTGATGAATGGCAAGAATGAACGCTTCATGTTCAATTATGACGATGCTGGTGAACGAGCAACGCGCGATATTGTCAGCCGCGCCATTTATGAAGAAATGCGCCAAGGCCGCACATCGCCTTATGGTGGTGTCTATATTTCGATGGCGCATCTTGGGCCAAAAAATGTTGCCAAAAAATTTCAGGGCATGGTGAAACGCTGTGCCGATAGCGGCTTTGACCTTGCCGCTGGTCTTGTTGAGGTTGTGCCAACTGCGCATTATCTGATGGGCGGGGTTGTGGTTGATGTTGAAACACGCACCAGCCTTGCCGGTCTTTATGTGGCTGGCGAAGATGCTGGCGGAGCGCATGGGTCAAACCGGCTTGGCGGCAATGGCGTCGCAAATTCTACCGTTTATGGGGGTATCGCTGGCGATGTGATGGCGGCTGATGCCCAGAAAATGAGTGCACTTCATGATCTAGATGAGACCATCCTTGACGAAGAATTGGCGCGCGCAATCATTCCATTCTCGGCCAAGCCCGGGAATGTTCAAGAGCTTCGTGTCCGTCTGATGGACGCCATGTGGGATGATGTTGGGGTAATGCGCGATGCGGCCGGATTAAAGCTCGGCATTGAAAAGATCGCGTCCTTGAAAACCGACATGGAAAATGTTGGTATTTCAGGTGATAATCTGGCGTTTAACCTGTCATGGCATGATTGGCTAAGCCTCCAAAGCCTGATTGATACATCCGAAGTGATTGCCAAGGCTGGCCTGTCGCGTGAAAATTCACGCGGGGCTCATTTCCGCGAAGACTTCCCCGATGCTGGCTCGCTTGATGATTCCTATTTTACCATTGCCACTTCGGGCGATAAGGGCATCGAGGTAAACCGTGAGGCGGTGAAATTTACCATTGTCAAACCGGGTGAGTCACTGCTTGGGGCAGATGAGGCCGAGACGCTGGTGGAGGCTGCGCAATGATAAATATTGAGCTGATTCAAAAAACCGCCGAAAGCCTGATGGCAAAAGCGGCGATTGAAATTCCGGATGATTATCTAACCGGTTTACAAAAGGCGGCCAATGACGAAGACGGTGATCTGTCCAGCTTTGTTCTTGAGGCGATGCTGGAAAATTATGTTGCCGCTAAGGAAGATCGCCGCGCCATGTGCGGTGATACTGGCTGTCCTAGATGGTATGTTAAAATGGGCAATGAGTCGCAGATTGATGGCGGGCCGATCGCGCTCGAGGCGGCCTTGCGCCGTGCGACGGCAAATGCCACCAAATCAGTACCGCTTCGCCCAAACCGAGTTCATCCTCTATGGCGAACCGACCATGATAATAATGTTGGCATTGGGGCGCCAGAAATCGAATATGGTTTTGAACCTGATGGTAATTGGATTGACCTTGTCACGGTTCATAAAGGTGGTCTTTTTGGCACTGATTATCGGATGTTGTTCCCAAGTGACGGGATTGAAGGCATTAAAAGATTCTATCTTGATTCGCTTGTCGCTTTTGGCAAGCGCGGCCTTGCCTGCCAGCCAGCGATTATTGGCATTGGTCTTGGCGGGTCGAAAGATAGCTGTATGGTTCTTGGAAAACGCGCTGCCTGTCTTCGCATGGTTGGTGATCGCAACCCCGATCCAAAAATTGCCGCGCTTGAAGATGAATTCAAAGAATTGGGAAATAGCATCGGCATGGGTGCGATGGGATTTGTTGGTAAATCCATGGTGATTGATTGCAATATCGAGGTTGGCTATTGCCACACTGGCGGTATGCAAATGAGCGTTCATGCTTTTTGTTTGTCATCACGCCGTGCGGTGGCAAGGATTTATAATGATGGGCGCGTTGAATTCCGGACGGATCCGGCATGGTTCACCGACTATCAGCGGCGGGAGACAGTCGAATGGTAAAAGACAGTAAACCGCGCAAAATTCGTCTAAGTGCAAACCCAACTGCTGCGGCGCTTGCCGATCTTCGCATTGGCGATATTGTTTATCTTGATGGCAGGGTCTATACGGCGCGCGAAGGTGTCTATAAACGCGTTCTTGAAGATGGCATTGCCATGCCAATGGATTTACCAGCCGATAGTGCTGCCAATTTTCATTGTTCGCCAGCCGCCACCCAGCATGATGATGGCAGCTTTGATCTTGGCGCGGTAACGGCAACGGCGTCTTTTCGCTTTTCCAAATGGATTGGCCCATGGCTGGCCGCATCAGGTGCCAAATTGATCATTGGCAAAGGCGGTATGAGTTCCAAGGATTACCGCGAACATTTCGTTCCGCATGGTGCAATTTATCTGACCACAGTTGGCTATGGCACGGGTGCGCTTTTGGGGCGTGGTGTCAAACAGGTTAGCAATCTTCATTGGAAAAAAGAACTTGGACTGGCTCAAGCCATGTGGGTTCTTGATGTTGAAAATTTCGGCCCTTTCATTGTCGAAAGTGACCTTGACGGCAATAGCCTGTTCGAACGTGAAAATGCCCGCATCTCGGCCTCGCTTGATAAGGTCTATGAGGGAACAAGACCAGCGGTTCTGAAACGGTTTGGCGAAACCGATGATCGAAGCGATGAAATGATCTGATCACGCTGATATCATGCTGAAAGGCAATAAAGGGATTTGGCCAAACGGTGCAAGATCAGAATATAAACTGGTGACGTTTGGCTTTTGGCCTTCTATTGTCATAATTCATTGTGGTTAATAACCAGCGTCGCATCGGTGATGCAATGGCCACAAGGCTCAACGATTGGATGGAGCATGAAACATACAGGTCAGGACATTATTAAGGAATTGCAAGATCGCCGCGAACAGGCGCGTCTTGGCGGTGGCACCGCCCGCATTGAACGCCAGCACGCCGCCGGAAAGCTAACCGCGCGTGAGCGCATTGATGTTTTGCTTGATCCCGGATCGTTTGAAGAAATTGATATGTTTGTCGTGCATCGCACCCGCGATTTCGGTATGGATGGCAACACGATTGCCGGTGATGGCGTCATTACCGGATCAGGCCGCGTCAATGGCCGCCTCATCTATGTATTTTCGCAAGATTTTACCGTTTTTGGCGGCTCGCTCTCGGCCGCCCATGCCAGCAAAATTGTTAAGGTTTTGAAATTGGCAATTCAGAATGGCGCGCCGGTCATCGGGCTCAATGACAGTGGCGGGGCGCGGATTCAAGAAGGTGTTGACTCGCTTGGTGGCTATGCTGATGTGTTTTTGCAAAATGCGCTTGCGTCAGGTGTTGTGCCGCAGATTTCCGTGATCATGGGGCCATGCGCTGGCGGTGCTGTCTATTCACCGGCAATGACCGATTTCACCTTCATGGTTCGGGGCAGCAGCTATATGTTTGTAACTGGCCCAGATGTTGTCAAAACCGTGACCAGTGAAGAGGTGACTGCTGAACAGCTTGGCGGTGCCGAAACCCATACAACCACATCATCCGTTGCTGATGGCGCATTTGACAATGATCTTGAAGCGCTTGCCGAAATTCGCCGCCTTGTTGGGTTTTTACCGTCGCATAACGCTGCTGGATTACCGCAATTGCCACGCGATGATGATCCGGCGCGTACAACACCAGCACTCGACAGTCTGATCCCCGAAAATGCAAATATGCCTTATGATATGCGCGAGCTTGTAACAAGCCTTGCCGATCATGGTGATTTCTTTGAATTGCA
>CAJYBL010000070.1 GCA_913064995.1 uncultured Alphaproteobacteria bacterium | reverse complement strand
GGTCACTGGCGTTTTGCCAGTGCCGCCAGCGCTAAGATTGCCAATACAGATGATTGGTAATGCCGCATTTGTTTCATCCGCCAGCGCATTGCGAATGCATGTTGCGCCTGCCCACAAGCCTGCAAATGGCATCAGCAGCACGGCTAACAATCCACGGTTTGTCCAGAAATCAGGCGTTTTTATCATGGTTTCGTCTTGATCATCTGTTGGTCTTGACGGGTTGTTTCATTGTTTCTAGCACAATTTTTCGCGCGGCGATGTGAGAGCGTTCATTTGCAGCCGTCGCATAGGCTTTTGCCGCGCTGGCAATGCGGCGGCGTGCTGGCTTGTCACTTGCAATGGCGATCACCAGCTTGGCAAGCTTTTGACCGGTTATTGTGGCATCAAGCCCATCATCAGTTTCTGCCACATCAAACACAACCCCCACATCGCGAAGGCCGGCAAATTCAGCGCTATTTTTGAAAATATGCGGGCCGGTGATGATCGGCAAGCCGAAAGCCGCTGGCTCAAGCGGGTTATGCCCGCCTTTTGGCATGAAGGAACCGCCAAGAATAACCAGATCGGCAAGGCTGAACAGGCTGCCCATCTCGCCAAAGCTGTCCATGATGTAAAGGTTATGATCCTTGGACGGAAATTGGCCAAGGCTTCGTTGTGGTGCGCCGCCGCATGCCGCGGCAATCTGGTTGCCGTGATCGGGATGGCGCGGTGCAATGATTGTCAGCCAGTTGTCTCCAAGGGCATTGGCAGCGGCAATTATGCTTGCATCTTCGCCATCATGCGTTGAGGCGGCAAGCAAAATTTGCCGTTTGCCAGTGGCTGTTTTCATGTTTTGGCAAAGGGCTGGATCGGCATCTGCCATCGTGCCAAGCTTGAGCGATCCTAAAACGGTGATAATCTCGGCTGGCGTGCCAAGGCGTTGAAATTGCGCTGCCTGCGCATCATTAACGGCCAACACCATTTGCGGTGCCGCAAAAACCGCCTTTGCCATTGTTGCCTGTTTCGTCCAGCGGTGAAAGGCGGCGCTGGATAATTGGGATGAGGCAAAAACGACCGGAATTGCCTTGGCTGCGGTTTTCGATATCAAATTGGGCCAGAAATCGGATTCCATGAAAATGGCCAGTGAGGGGCGGGTATGGTGCAAAAACTGATCGACAAAATGCGGGTGATCAAGCGGCTGAAACGCATGCGATAGCGCCATGCCATGGGCGCTTTCCCGTTCAACCATCGCCGCAGCGCTAACCGTATTGGTGGTGATCAGAAATCTGGCCTTTGGCATGACGCTGGCAAGCGCTTTGGCAAGGCCGATGGCGGCAACGGTTTCGCCAACACTGACCGCATGAATCCAGATTGCACCTTTTATCTTTTGATCAAGCTTGGGCTGGCCAAACCGGTCATCAAGGCGGCTGGCAATTTCTTTGCCGCGCCATGCACGCATGCGCAAAATCAGCGGGATAAACGGGCGCAGCAAATGCCAAATCAGATTATATAGGCTAAAGGTCATTGCGGCGGCTCGGTAAAAAGCCGGTCAATCGCATCAGCCTGCACATTAAGCGCATCTTCAAGCTGTTGACGGGCGGTTTCGAGCTGGTCTTTTGAAATATCATCAAGATAGATCGGATCACCAATGATAAACCGGCCACGGGCAAAAGGTTTTGGAATGATCAGCCGATCCCAACCGGTGGCGCGCCAGTAACGATCAACTGACCAGCACATTGGCACAATCGGTTTTCCGGCCATTTGAGCAATTGCGACAGGCCCAAGCGCCGATTTGCGGGCTGGGCCGCGCGGCCCATCAGGCGTGATGGCAACAGACTCGCCAAGATCAAGAACGCGTTTTAACCCGCGTAACCCCGACAGCGGATTGCGGTTTGAACTGCCCCAAACCGTCTTCACCCCGAAACAGCCAATTGCATGAGACATCATGCGGCCATCAGGATGCGGTGATTGCAGTGCGTGAAGCGCATAGGCCGATGGCCAAAGCCACGGCATGGCCATCACCCGTTCATGCCAGAACACCATGATAATGCCATTCTGGCTGGCCATGAATTGATCGGATTTTTCCTGATCAACCGTCCGCCAGCGAACGGTAACCATCAAAAGCGCGATGATGCTGCCAATTGTCCAGCCAACAAGGGCATTGCCAAATGGCGATCGTATCAATTTTTTTATCATGCGCCCGAAACTGCGTTGGAGTTAAATTATCTGCGCCCAAACCCTAGCATGTAAGAAGGTAATTGCGGAATGGGCAGATGCAAAAATAGCTGATCAATTATGCATTGGCGCGCTTTTTTGCAAATATGCCAGCCAAACTGCGATCAATGCTTTTGGATTGGGTGGCAAATTGCTACAGTTGGCTGGCGGTGAATGTGCCGTGTCGCCGTCATGGCCTGATGCAAACGGGCATTGGTCATTGAAATAGATATCGGCCTTTATTTTGATAGGATTGTCGGCTTGACCGAAACGAAACGCCCAAAACAGGTCAATCGTGACATCATAAGGCGGATTTGGCAGGGCTGGATTGCTGGCTATTTGCCGCGCCTTATCACGGCGCTTTTGCTGATGATTGTCGTGGCGGCAAGCGCGTCAGCCTACCCGCTTTTAACAAAATATATTTTCAATGGGCTTGCTGATGGCAGGGGGGATGAAATCATCTGGTTGGCACCGCCAGTGATTATTCTGTTTGCGCTTGTCAAAGGCACGGCGTTATTTGCACAAACGGTTATGGTGAATGCGCTTGCGCTTCGCGTCAGTACCGATTTGCAAAAAGACATGGCAAAAACCCTGATCGAGGCCGACCTTCAAACCATCACTCGTGAACCGGCAGGGGTGTTCATGTCGCGCATCATGAATGATTTGAATCTGGTTCGTGAAGCTTTGGTCAGATTGGCCAATAATCTGGTTCGTGACAGTTTAACCATCGTAGTGTTGATTGGTGCGATGATCTGGCTTGATTGGCTGATGGCGCTTGTCGTGATTGGCGTCTACCCGCTGGCAATGGGGCCGATCATCAAGATTGGCAACCGCCAGCGCAAAGCCTCGGGAAATCTGCAAGCCCATATGGAAAGCGTGACCGCGCTTCTTGCCGAGACCTTGCAAGGGGCGCGAATGGTCAAGGCCTATCAGCGTGAAGATGCTGAAACATTGCGAACGCATCAGGCGTTTGACGGGCTATATGGACGGCTTGTCGGGCTATTGACTGGCCGCGCCAAGATTGACCCGATTTTGGAAGTGGTCGGCGGGATTGCCGTTGGCGGTGTTGTTGCGCTTGCCAGTTGGCGCGTTGCCAATGGCGATATGCAGGTTGGTGATGTGATTGCCTTTATCACAACGCTTATTTTGCTGGTGCAGCCGGTGCGCGCTATTGGCACCTTGAATGCTGTCACCCAAGAAGGGCTTGCCGCTTGTGAGCGTATTTTGGCGCTGTTGGATACGCCGCGCATGATTATTGATCGGCAAAATGCGCCGGTGCTAGCGGTGAAACAGGGACAGATTGCTTATGATGATGTTGGATTTGCCTATGGCGATGGCGGCGCAGCGGCGCTTGCGGGGATCAGTTTTATCGCCAGTGCTGGCCAAACCATTGCCTTGGTTGGCCCAAGCGGTGCTGGCAAAACCACGGTGATTAACCTGCTTCCGCGCTTTTTTGAGGCAAGCAGCGGGGTGATCACCATTGATGGCCAGCCAATCAGTGATGTGCAGATTGCCAGCCTTCGCCGTGCCATATCGCTTGTTAGTCAGGAATCTGTCTTATTCGATGATACGATTGCAGCCAATATTGGCTTTGGTCGAGAGGGTGCCAGCCGCGAAGATATCGAGGCGGCGGCGCGGGATGCGGCGGCAGATGAGTTTATCTGCGCGCTTCCCGATGGTTATGACACAATCGTTGGTGAAATGGGAAACCGGCTTTCAGGCGGACAACGCCAGCGCATTGCCATTGCCCGGGCGATGTTAAAAGATGCGCCTATTCTGCTGCTTGACGAGGCCACCGCCGCGCTTGACGCCGAGTCAGAACAACAGGTTCAAACCGCGCTTCAAAAATTGCAGGCCGGACGCACAACGCTTGTTGTCGCGCATCGTTTGGCAACAGTGCGCAACGCCGATTTGATTTTGGTGATGGAGTCGGGGGGCATTACCGAACAGGGGACGCATAATGCGCTGATGGCCAAAAACGGCCTTTATACAAGGCTATGCCAATTGCAATTTTTTGATGATGAAAAGGCCGACTAAATTGGCTCAGTCCAAAGACATTGGCGCAGTCCAACGAAACTGGCCTATTCGCGGCGAAGAATCGTGTCGGTAAGGCTGACAGCCCAGCCTTGTGCCATAAAATTTGCCGCCAAAACGTCGGGATCATAAACAGTTTCAACCCAGTCGAAAAACGCCATGCCTTGGTCTTCATAGGGAATATAGGCCGCAAAAAACGCATCAAGAAGGCCGGTTTTTGCCGCTTTGACATGGCCGTATTTCCACGCAAGCTGAGCCATTGCAACGCGCGCGGGTTGTTTTTTGGCAATCAACAGATAAAGTGCCGACATTAACCCAGCACGATCAGCGCCCGATTTGCAATGCATCAATGCTGGTGTTTTGATCGCGGCAAAAAGATCACGCGCTTCATACAGCATTTCTTTTGACGGCGCGGCGCGTGACCGTGCGGTGAAATCAAGAAGGGTAATGCCAGCCTTGGCACAGGCCTCGGCTTCAAGCTGCCAGCCACCATCTTGGCGTGGCCCGCGCAAATTGATAATGGTTTTGATGCCGTTTTGACCCAATGTGGCAATGCGCGATGGTCCGGGTTGATTGCTTCGCCATAGATCATCGCTCACGAGATGCTGGTTATGCCAACAAAGACGCAAGAAACCATGATCCTTAAAGATCAGGTCTAGCCAATCGGCGACCCCGCGCCGTTTGCCGGGCGGGGCGGTCCATTTCATGATCCGGCGACCATCATGCTGTCAAGGCGAAGTGATGGCGATGCGACACTGTCGCGAAGATCAATGTCATTCGCTGCGGTCATCTGCATAAACATTTCGGCCAGATTACCGGCAATCGTGGCTTCGGTGATCGGATGGGTGATCTGGCCTTTGGAAATCCAGAATCCACCCGCGCCACGGCTGTAATCGCCGGTGATCATATCAACCGAACTGCCAATCATTTCGGTAATCAAAAAGCCTTCGTCAATCTCGGCAATTAGCGCATCACGGCTGATGGTCGAATTTTCGATGTAAAAATTACTGGCACCGGGTGATGGGGCGCTGCCGAGGCCGCGCCGCGCATTGCCGGTTGGTGTCATTTCCAGCTTGGCCGCCGAAGCGAGATCAAGAAACCAGCCTGTTAACACGCCATCATTGATCATAACACGCCGTTGAACCGCCAGCCCCTCGCCATCAAACAGGCGCGAGCCAAGCCCACGCGACCGCAATGGGTCATCAACAAAACAAAGCCCTTTGCTGGTGACCTGTTTCCCAAGGCTGTCTTTTAGAAAGCTTGTACCGCGCGAAATTGACGCGCCATTGATTGCGCCAGCCATTGTGCCAACAAGCGATGCGGCGACCCGCCGGTCATAGATTACCGGAAATTTGCCGGTTTTGGGCTTTTGGGCACCAAGTCTTGCCAATGTTCGGCTCGCTGCATTATTCCCAACCTCTTCGGCTGGCTGCAAATCGCTTTCATAAACAGCAGCGCTGTAATCATAATCGCGTTCCATATGCCCGTCTTGTTCGGCAATGACCACGGTTGATACGCCATGCGATGATCGTTTGTAACCGGCAAGAAAGCCATTTGATGTGCCAATCAGAACATCGACAATGCTATGGCCGGCATCGGCACCATCCGATGTTTTGATGCCTTTATGTGACAAGGCGGCATCTTCGGCGCGTGCGGCTCTTTGGCGAAGGCGTTCGCTATCCGGCATGGTTTCGTCAAACATATCCAGATCGGGAATGGATTTGGCGATTTCGGCATCGGTGGCAAGCCGTACATACGGGTCTTCGGGTGCCAGCTTGGCCATAGCCACAGCGCGTTCAGCCAGATTTTTGATATTTTCCGGATCAAGCTGGCTTGTTGAGATTGACGCGGTTCGCTGGCCGATAAAGACGCGCAATCCGATATCGAAATCTTCGGATCGTTCGCTGGCTTCAACCTTGCCAAGCCGCAGGCTGATGCTATTGCTTTGACCACGCGCCAGCATTGCGTCGGCACCATCGGCTCCGGCAGTTTGGGCGGCGTCAAGCAATTGGGCGATAAGGTTTTGATGATTTGTGTCCATATATTATCTGATACCCTGCGCCATCACATAATTCAACCGCTTGTCGTCCTGCTTGATTAGGTTTATGAATGCGTCATGGAATTTAAAGTCTTTATTGATGGTGAGGCAGGGACAACCGGCCTGAAAGTTGCGGAACGTCTGCAAGCGCATCCGCATGTCCAAATTTTGCGGGTTGATGAAGCCGAACGCAAAAATGCGGCTGCGCGTGCCGACATGATGGCGGCAAGCGATGTGACCATTCTGTGCCTTCCCGATGAGGCCGCTGTTGAGGCGGTCACGTTGGCACAAGCATCACAAACACGGCTGATTGACGCATCTTCGGCGCACCGGATCGACCCTGATTGGGTTTACGGATTTGCCGAATTACAGCCCGGCCAACGTGACGCCATTGCCAATGGGAAATTGATCACCAATCCGGGTTGTTATCCAACCGGCTTTCTGGCCTTGGCGCGGCCATTAATTGCCAGCGGGCTATTGTCTGATACGGCACTTGTCTGTGCGCCAGCGGTCAGCGGCTATAGTGGTGGCGGCAAGGCGATGATCGCAAAGCATGATGCCGGTGATCTTCATCCCGCCTTTAGCTATGGCACGAATTTACAGCATAAGCATCTTGGCGAAATGACGCTTTATTCAGGCTTGAAAACGCCGCCTATTTTCATGCCGTCGGTTGGCGATTTCTATGCTGGTATGCTTGTTCATTTGCCGCTTCATGCCGATCAAATTGAAGGATCTGCCACTGGGGAAATGATTTATGATTGTCTTGCCGATTGGTATCAAGGATCGGCTTTGGTGCGCATGGGGGCGGCGGCTGCCAATCATGCCGATGTGCCGCCAATGCTTGCCGCCGATGCGCTTGCTGGGCGCAATGATATGGAATTATTCGTGTTTAGTGATGCCACTGAACAGCGTTTCTGGTTAACCGCACGGCTGGATAATCTTGGCAAAGGCGCGTCTGGTGCTGCGGTGCAGAACATGAATATTGCCCTTGGCCTTGATGATCATTTCGGGCTCAGCTAACCAGTCGCGGCCGGTCAGGCCAAGCTGTTGTTCGAATGGCCAGCGTCTCATTATTTTAGGGTAGGGCGAATCAAGATGCGGTTTCATGGTG
>CAJYBL010000069.1 GCA_913064995.1 uncultured Alphaproteobacteria bacterium | reverse complement strand
TTTATCGCGCCGATGCGATGATGTTGGCGATTTGCTGGCCACCTATCAGATGATTAGCCGTCAACGCGTTGATTTGCCATATGATATTGACGGTGTGGTTTATAAAATTGACCGGCATGATTACCAGCAACGCCTTGGTCAGGTTGCCCGCGCCCCGCGTTGGGCAATGGCGCATAAATTCCCCGCTGAACAGGCCGAAACCGTGATTGACGCCATTGATATTCAGGTTGGGCGCACTGGCGCGCTTACGCCTGTGGCACGGCTTGCCCCCATTTCGGTTGGCGGGGTCATTGTCTCAAACGCCACTTTGCATAATGAAGATGAAATCGCGCGCAAAGATATCCGGATTGGCGACCGCGTCATAATCCAGCGGGCTGGTGATGTGATCCCGCAAATTGTCAGGGTGCTAAGTGACGCCCGCACAGGCAATGAAACCATCTTTGACTTTCCTGAGTTATGTCCGGTTTGCCATGCTGCCACAATCCGGCCCGAAGGCGAAGCGGTACGGCGATGCAGTGGTGGGCTAAATTGCGCCGCCCAGTTGTTTGAAGGGTTGAAACATTTTGTCGCGCGTGATGCCCTTGATATTGAAGGGCTTGGCGCCCGACAGATTGAACAATTTATTGACCTTGGCTGGGTTCAAACACCGGCTGATATCTTCCGGCTTGACGACAAATCAAAGGCAATGGCGGAGCTTGATGGCTATGGCGATTTATCAATCAAGAAACTGCTATCAGCCATTGCTGTTCGGCGCGAAATTGGCCTTGAACGCTTTATCTATGCGCTTGGCATAAGACAGGTTGGACAGGCAACGGCGCGTCTGTTGGCACTTCATTACGGATCTGTCGAGGCAATGATGGCGGCGTTGAATCCTGATGCCGATCTTGACGCGGCGCATCAGGCGCTTGTTGAAATCGACCAGATTGGCGCGGCAATGGCTAATGACGTCACCGCCTTTTTCGGTAACCCAGATCTGTATCAATTGATTGTTGATCTTGTTGCAAAATTGACCATTTTACCGCCTGAGCGCCCTGCCGAAAACAGCGCGATTAGCGGCAAAACAATCGTATTTACCGGCACCTTGACCCGCATGTCGCGTGCCGAGGCCAAAGCCAAAGCCGAATCTCTTGGTGCCAAAGTATCAGGCACTGTTTCAGCAAAAACCGATTTTCTGGTCGCGGGTGCAGATGCCGGATCAAAAGCCCGCAAGGCGGCCGATCTTGGCATTACCGTTCTTGATGAAGATGGCTATTCGGCGCTGATTGGCAACCAATAATATCTTACCAATATCCCTTATCGCAAGGGCGTCGCTATAATCGGCGGCAGACGGTCTCTAACCATGATTTGGTTATTGGCGATAGATGCGGGTGTAATTGTCGATAAACCGCCCGATGATAGCGGTCAACCCAGTCTATCTCGCTAGCATTAAGAAGCGTTTTATCAATCAGACGACGATCAAGAGGGCAAAGGGTGATTGTTTCAAATTCCAGAAACCCTGTTTGTTTTGCTGGTGTCACGACAATCAGATTTTCAATCCGAATACCCCAATCACCTGTCTGGTAATAGCCCGGTTCATTCGATAAAACCATGCCCGCTTCAAGCGCCACTTCACCGCGTTTGGAAATGCTGGCAGGCCCTTCATGAACCGATAGAACATGACCAACACCATGACCGGTGCCATGCGCAAAATCCAGCCCCGCCGCCCATAGCGGCGCGCGCGCAATCGCATCTAGCTGTTTGCCGTTCGTGCCTGCTGGAAATTTCGCCATGGCGAGGTGAATATGACTTTGCAGAACATGACTATAGGCAGCAACCGCGCCTTTGGGCGGCGTTCCAATAGAAATGGTACGGGTGATATCTGTTGTGCCATCACGGTAATGGCCGCCCGAATCCAACAATAAAAGGTCATCGCTTGCCAGTTCGCGATCCGCCCCCGCAATGGCCCGGTAATGCACAATGGCACCATTCGGGCCCGATCCGGAAATGGTGTTAAAGCTTGGTGCCAAAAACCCATCTTGCTGTTGCCGAAACGCCAGTAATTTATCAGCAAGATCACTTTCGGCAATGCTGGCAGACGGTACGGATGCCGCCTGATCAAGCCAGCATAAAAATTCAACCATCGCCGTACCATCACGCTGGTGCGCGGCGCGAAACCCGCGCAATTCAGCCGGTGTCTTGCGGGCTTTTTCCATGGTCAGCGGACAATCAGCCTCAAATGTTTGCACACCACTTGCCACAATCTGTTCAAACATTATTTTTGGAAGGCTTGTGGCCTCAATCATCAAACGGCCATCACCCATATCACCAAGCATTGCCGGCAATTGGGTCAAAGGCGCAACGGTGATATCGGGTGTTAAAACCGGTTGGAGGCGCGATTGCTCACCCAAAAGGCAAAGGCCAGTTTCGCGGTGATACAGCGCAAAACACAGATTGACCGGCGTACAGGGCAAATCCCCGCCCCGCATATTCACCAGCCAATTCACCGAATCCACCCGCGTTAGCAAAACCGCAGCGCAATCTTCAGCATCAAGGTAGGTGGCAAGATCAGCGCTCTTTTCAGCAAGTGACTTACCAGCATTTTCAACCGGCATTCGCCAGCTTGCCGCTGGCGGTAAAGCCGGCCGATCATGCCATTGCTGATCAAGCAGATTTTCATGGTAACAAACAAGCTTTCCACCTGCCGCTAGAACCGATTTTTCAAAACGTCTAAAGCCTGAAACCGTTACCAGCCTGCCGTCAATGGCGATGATTGCACCACTGGCTAGCCCCGCTGTTTTCAGCCAATCTTCGCATGTCACATCGGGAATCGTGCTGCAATCCCATGCGGCCGAATTGGTTTGTGCGGGCATTTGTAAACTATAGCGGCCATCACTAAACAGCCCTGCCCGATCGCCAAGCACCACCGCAAAGCCAGCCGATCCGGTAAATCCGGATAAATAGGCAAGCCGTTCATCACCAGCCGGCACTTCTTCGCCCTGATACATATCTTCACGGCCAATAATCCAGCCATCAAATCCGGCCGCAGCCATAGCACCGCGAAGCGTTTCTAACCGCTTGGCGCGGGTTTGATCCTGCTGGCTCACCGTCCACCCCATAATTGCGGCATTGTGCCTGCCGCCGATGGCCGCATGATGATTGTTGTCCAATCGCCAATACGGATTCGGTGCCACACACGAAGGCGCTGCTGGCGATAGGACGCCTCAACCGCGGTTGCCTGCCCATTTAGAACACCTGACAAAATAAGCCAACCGCCCTTTGCCAATCGCGGTACAATATCGGGTGCCATCCGGCTTAGCGGACCTGCCAGAATATTGGCAAGCACCAAATCATAGGGCGCATGATTGCAAACAATGCGGCTGCCAAACCCTTGCGAAACGGTAAGCCGCATTTTTACCGGTGCAATGGCATTCAGCACCCGATTGCGCGCCGCAACCTGAACCGCAACCGGATCATTATCAGCCGCAATTGTCTGGCAGGATGGCCAAAGCCGCGATGCCGCCATTGCCAGAATTGCCGACCCACAGCCCATATCGAGAACCCGCCGTGGGGCAATCCGCCGGATCATCTGCATTGCGCGCAAACAGCCCTCGGTTGTCGGATGCGTTCCCGAGCCAAAGGCCAAGGCAGCACCAATCAACAAAGGCAGGCTCGCCGCCGGACGGGGCGTGGTGACATGACTTCCGTAAACCCAGAAACGGCCAATATGCAATGGCGGAAAGGCAGCACGATTTTCGGCAAGCCAGTCGCGCTGTTCAACCGGTGATATGGTGATTGGCACTGGGGTAATCGATTCATGCTGATAAAGCGGTGCCAGCATCTGATCAATCATGGCCGCATCAGGGGTGAAGGTGAACAGGGCTTCGATCTGCCAATCACCAGCATCATCGCGCTGGAAAGATGTGGCAGCACTGTCCAAAAGCTCGCTAAAAACACCTTCAAAGGCAGCCATTGCCCGATCATCAAGCCGCGCCGGCAAGGTTAAAACGACGGATTGAAGCGCGGTCATGGCTTGCTCACAAATCCTGAAACGACCTTTTTATGGCCTGCTTTATCAAACGCAATCAATAGCTTGTCTCCATCAATTGTCAAAATATTGCCCATGCCAAATTTCTGGTGAAACACACGGTCGCCGGTTGTGAAATCAGTCTTGTGATTGGCTAGCTCCCAATTGCCCGCAGCCGATTCGGTGCGCCGCGCCGCCATCCGTCGCCAACCCGCACCATAACCGCCAGCACTATAATCACCAGCCCCATAACCGCCATTCGCACCAAAGCCATTTGTACCCGACGCATCACCAAGCTGGGCCGTGGTCACTCGGCCAAGACCCATGCCCTGTTCCATATCTTCAATAATATTTTCGGGCGGCAATTCCTGAACAAAGCGTGATGGAATTGACGATTGCCATTGGCCATGAATCCGCCGGCTATTGGCAAAGCTGATAAAAAGGTCACGCCGCGCTCGGGTGATGCCAACATAGGCCAAGCGGCGTTCTTCTTCGAGACCAACAGCACCATTTTCATCTATTGTGCGCTGGCTTGGGAAAACCCCTTCTTCCCAGCCGGGCAAAAACACCGCATCAAATTCCAGCCCTTTTGCCGCATGAAGCGTCATCAGCGTCACCTCGCCATGTTCAGGGTCGGCATCACCATCGGTAACAAGCGCGATATGTTCCAAAAACCCCTGAAGCGAGTCAAAATCCTGCATCGCATTGATTAATTCGGTCAAATTTTCCAGCCGACCTTCGGCATCGGGTGATTTATCAAGCTGCCACATTTGTGTATAGCCCGATTCATCAAGCACCATTTTGGCAAGATCCGCCTGATGCGTTGATCCGGCAAGATCGCGCCAACGTTTGATATCCTGCACAAAACTGCCAAGCGCATGACGCGCCGCAGGGCGCAATTCTTCGGTTTGCACAAGATCAATCGCCGCCGCCAAAAGCGGCTTATCCGACGACCGCGCTTGAATATGAACCGCCTGTAAGCTAGCCGTGCCAAGGCCGCGTTTCGGCGTATTGATAATCCGCTCGAACGCCAGATCATCGGCGGGTTGGGCGATAAGCCGCAAATAGGCAATGGCATCGCGAATTTCTGCGCGTTCATAAAACCGCGCACCAACCACCCGATAAGGAAGGCCAATCGCGATAAACCGTTCTTCAAATTCACGGGTTTGAAACCCGGCACGAACCAGAACGGCAATTTGCGAGAGATGAACGCCATCTTTCATCATTGTTTCAATCTGGCTGGCGATGTTTCGCGCCTCGTCAGGCCCATCCCAATAGCCACTGACCTGCAGTTTTTCGCCGTCATCCGCCGATGTATATAGGGTTTTGCCAAGCCGCGTTTCATTACGCGCAATGATTTTGGACGCCGCTGCCAGAATATGACCGGTTGACCGGTAATTTTCTTCAAGCCGAACCGTTTTGGCACCGCTAAAATCGCTTTCAAAGCGCAAAATATTGCCAACTTCGGCACCACGCCAGCCATAGATCGACTGATCATCATCGCCAACACAGCAAAGATTGTTCCGGTTGCCAGCCAATAGCCGCAACCATAGATATTGCGCAACATTCGTATCTTGATATTCATCAACCATAATATGGGTAATGCGGTTTTGATAATCGGACAAAACATCGGCATGGGTGGTGAATATGCTTAGCATATGAAGCAGCAAATCACCAAAATCAACAGCATTCAGCGTAATGAGGCGAGACTGATAGCGTTCATAAAGCGCCCGAACACGCCCATTGGCAATATCACCAGCCTCGGCGAGCCCCACTTTTTCTGGCGGCAGCCCACGGTCTTTCCACCGCGAAATCACCCCGCCAAGCATCCGCGCTGGCCAGCGTTTGGAATCAATATCTTCGGCTTCCATCAATTGTTTCAGCAGTCTGATCTGATCATCAGTGTCGAGAATGGTAAAATCAGACCGCAAACCAACAAGATCGGCATGGCGGCGCAACATTTTGGCAGCAAGCGCATGAAAAGTGCCAAGCCACACTTGCTCGGCCATCGGCCCAACCAGACTAGCAACACGCAATTTCATCTCGCGTGCAGCCTTGTTGGTAAAGGTCACTGCCAGAATATTCCACGGCTTTGCCGTACCGCTGGCAACCAATTCGGCAAGGCGCGCGGTCAATACACGCGTTTTACCGGTACCGGCACCCGACAAAACCAGCAATGGCCCATCAAGGGTTTTCACAGCTTCGCTTTGTGCCGTATTTAGCTCTTCAAGCCATGGGCTGGCTGGCGTTTTTACAAGTTCGTTCATGATGTGTTCAAACTCGCAAATGCAGATGGGTGGGTCAATCGCAATGCGATGTCTTGGGTCACTTATTTTTCCATAATTTTACCAGATTGCTATATGCAGAATGTTGAATCATTTTTGCATTCAGCTTTATTTGCGATACATTGCACACAGGATTTTGCAACCAATGAATGGACAGCTATGTTTGCCTTATCAAAACGCAGCAGGAATCGCATTTCAGCCGCCCCCTTTGCGACTATCTTGCTTTTGGCGGCATGCAGTTCTGTTCCAGAAATCGAAAGAACGGATGCGCGCGACCCGTATGAAGGATCGAATCGCAAAGCCTATGCCTTTAACATGGGGCTTGATACGCATATTTTGGAACCAGCTGCCGATGGCTATCGCAATGTCATGCCACCGGCTGGACGCCGCGCCATTGATAACCATATTGACTGGACAGGCCTTCCGGCCACGACATTCAATTCAACATTGCAGGGGCGTTTTGAAAATGCGGGTCTGTCGACAGTGCATTTTATCGTCAACAGCCTGACACTTGGGCTGGTTGATCTAACCGAAGATCCAAAAGCGGTCAAAAGTCAAGATTTTGGCCAGACCTTGGCATCGTTTGATGTGCCTGAAGGCAATTATCTGATGGTGCCAGTTCTTGGCCCAAATACCAGCCGAAGCCTAACCGGCCGGGTTGTTGATTCGGCAACGAACCCGATGGCGTTTCTAAAAGCCGGTGATACCGTCCAGACAATGCAGACGTTGCGCCCGCCAGTTGCGGCTGTATCAACGCGGGCTAACCTGTTTGAAGCATTTAATGATGTGAAATATAAGTCGCTCGACCCTTATGCTCGCACCCGCTCGCTTTATTATCAGGGGCGGGCTGGCCGCATTAATGCCACGGTTGGAAAACCAACAAATAATCGCACCGCTGATGACCAGTTTGAATCATTCCTCGAGGATCCAAAATGACACGCAAACGCCAAATTGGAATTTTGATCTCTGATTTGCGTAGCTGGCTTCGCAGCGGATTTGTTTGTCTATGTCTGTTACCGCTGTTGTTGACCGCTTTGCCAGCGCGTGCCAGCGATCAGATTGCCGCTGCCAATAATGTTATCACAAGCATGATCAGCGAAGTTGAAACCTATCTGGAGACAGATTCGGGCAATATTGAAAAACGAGTCGAAAATATTACA
>CAJYBL010000068.1 GCA_913064995.1 uncultured Alphaproteobacteria bacterium | reverse complement strand
TGCCGCGTTTGCGGCGCGAACGTCGCCCTCGCGTGAACCCCATGATCCTATTGGTGAAGCCTCCCCACGTGCTTACTTGCGCTTTCTTCGTGCTTTGACCGCCCCAAAATCGGGGAAGGATCTTCTCACTCGTGCTGGCCGGCACAAGCCGCTTCTCCGATGCCGAGCGCTCGAGGTGCAGCTGCTGCAGCTGCACCCCACGAACCTCACGCTGCGCGACGCGGGCGGCGACCTCGGCCGCATCGGCCGCGCCAACCCGTTGACATTTGTTGAGCGGGGCGACAGCGCGAGCATGCGCACCGTGCTGCCCGCGCCGTGCAACTACACCGACGATGCGGCGTCGTGCCCGGACTACGACGCGCCTCTCGCGCCCGTATCCGACGGCTCGGGCCTCTACCCGTTCGCGTACCCCGCCGCGAACCGCGCGCAGGCGAACGCGGCCAAGTACCTCGGTGCGGAAGCGGGCTTCAAGGCCTGCACCCAAGCCATCATGACCCACGGCGGCATGGGCTATGCCAAGGAATATCATGTTGAACGTTTGCTTCGTGAATCGCTAATCCCGCGGCTTGCACCAGTTAGTGCGCAGATGATGCTAAATTATATTGCCGAGCGGGTGCTTGGTTTGCCAAAATCCTATTAACATGCTGGTGCGATATCTTGGCCAAAGGGCATAGGAGACAATAAATGACAAATGCAAAACCAATTCTGGGTCAGCATGCGCTTGATGGTGTCAAGGTGATTGATCTGACCCGTGTTTTAGGCGGGCCTTATGCAACGCAAATTCTTGCCGATCATGGCGCCGATGTCATCAAGATTGAATCGGTAGCCGGGGATGAGGTTCGCGGCTGGGGACCACCTTTTGCGCGCGATATGGCGTCCTATTTCATCAATGTGAACCGGAATAAAAAATCGGTTGTGATCGACCTTGCCAGCGTGCCGGGGCGCGATCTTTTGCTACGGCTTCTTGAAGATGCCGATGTACTGATTGATAATTTTAAAACGGGCACGCTGGAAAAATGGGGCATTGGCTATGAGGCAGTTTTAAAAAACCGGTTTCCACGGCTTGTCCATTGCCGGATTTCGGGCTTTGGTGAGGCGGGGCCGCTTGGTGGTGCGCCAGGATATGACGCTGTGGTTCAGGCGATGACGGGTATGATGTCGATTAACGGCATGGCCGAAAGCGGCTCGGTTCGCCTTGGTGCGCCAATCGTTGATATGGGGACCGGCCTTTATTGCGTGATTGGCATTTTGATGGCGCTTCACGAACGCCAGAATTCAGGCCTTGGCCAATATATTGATATGACGCTTTATGATTCGGCGCTGGCGCTGATGCATCCGCATAATGCCAATTATTTTCTGAGCAAGAAACCCGGAACCGCCACCGGCAATTCGCATCCGAATATTTCGCCCTATGATAAATATGCAACCGCGACAAATGACATTTTCATCGGCATTGGTAATAACCGCGCATTTCGGCGTTTCTGTGATGCGCTTGGTGAAAGTGAAATTGCCGATGATCCGCGCTTTACCGATAATGCCGATCGCGTTGTTAATCGCGCCGCATTGACCGATCTTTTGACGACGGCACTGGCCAAGGTTGATGGCGCATCATTTGCCGAAACTTTGCTTGCTACTGGTGTGCCAGCTGGGCCGGTTCGCAATATTGAAGAAGCATTATTGCATCCGCAAACAGCCGAGCGCGAAATGGTGCTTGAAATAGATGATTATCAGGGGTTGGCATCACCAATTAAATTCAGCCGGTCAAGCGATGTCGGTGTGGCTTGTTTGCCACCAATACTTGGCGAACATACGCGTGAGGTGCTTGGTGTGGCAGGGCTTGATGACGCTGAAATTGACGCCTTGATCACTGCTGGAACGGTTATTCAGGCTGATGGCTAAATTTCTATTTTTGATGGTCATGTTTTTATTTCAGGTCAAAGGGGGTAGCAGGTGACAAAATTAAGTTCTAAAAACAAGGATGTGCCGCGCATCGCCATTGTTGGTGCAGGTGCAATGGGGTCGGTTTATGCAGGACTGTTCGCCGAAGCCGGATATCAAATATCAGTTGTTGATCTTTGGCAGGAACATATTACCGCCATCGGCAAAACGGGTCTTCATTTAGAAGGCGCGAGTGGTGACCGGGTTATTGGCGGCATTACCGCGATTCATCAGATTGCCGATCTTGGCACGATTGATCTTTTTGTGATTGCCACCAAAGCCAATGGCGTTGGTGGGGCTGCGGCAGAAATTGCCAAAGTCATGCAGCCGGATTCGCTGGTTCTGACTATTCAGAACGGGCTTGGCGCTGGCGATAGGATTGCCCAATATATGCCAACCGATAATGTGTTGCTTGGCGTTGCTGAAGGCTTTGGTGCCTCAATTAAGGGGCCAGGTCATATTCATCATAATGCGATGCGGCAAATCCGGATTGGTGAAATGGGTGGCGGCATGACTGATCGGCTGGCCTGGATTGAATCGCTTTGGCAGGCCGCCGGTTTCAAGGCCACCGCCTTTGCCGATATTCATCAACTTGTTTGGGAAAAATTCATCTGCAATGTGATGTGCAGCGCACCATCGGTGGCGTTTGACTGCACAATTGGCGAGCTTTTCAGTGATGAAGATAGGCGCATTGTTGCGCTTGGCTGTATGCTTGAAGCCTATGAAATTGGGCTGGCAAAAAATATTGCCTTTTCCTTTGATGACGCGGTCGCCTATGGGGTTAAATTTGCTGCTGATATGCCACATGCTAGCCCGTCAATGCGGCTTGACCATCTCGCTTGCAAGCGATCCGAGATCGATGCCATCAATGGCATGGTGCCGGTGCTTGGGCGTGAGATGGGAATCAAGACACCTTATAATGACACATTAGTGGCGTTGGTGCGAGCACGCGAAGCCAGCTTTGCCTAGCAGCAGAGCGCGGCCTTCGCCAGTCTTTACCATTTTATTGGCTAAAGTTTCATGGGTGTGAATTTTGGTGCGGCCTGCCCATCAATCAACACATTCAACACGGTGGGTCCCTGAAATGCGCTGGCGTTGCGAAGCGCGGCATCCAGATCATCATCTGGCCACACATTTTGCCCCTGTGCGCCAAGCCCAATCGCGGCCGCGGCATAATCGGCCTTTTCATCAAGGTCGCAGCCATAGACACGATCTGGCCCATAGGTGTCAATCTGGATTTGCACCTCGGCATTCCAGCGATAATCATTGCCAATGATTGCCGTGATATTGGCGTTTGTTCTGACCGCGGTATGGATTTCACCAAGATAGAAACCGGCGGTTCCATCGCCCATGACCAGAAAAATTTCGGCTTCAGGGCAGGCAATGCTGGCGCCAATTGCATAGGCAATGCCACCACCAATCGCGCCTGATGGTCCATTGATCATGCGGCGCGGGGCAATGCAGCCAGCCTGCACCCATTGACAGAATTCGCCGCCATCGGCGATGAGAATTGGTGATGCAGCCTGATTGATTGCAGATTGTAATTGCGTGGTAAGGGCGGCCGGATGGCGACCTTGATCGTCTGCCTGCCATTCAAGGCGGCGGGTGATTGATGCGGTGACGGCAGCTGGCCAATCGGCATCACAAACGGTAATTTCCTGATCAGTAATCGCTGTGGCAAGCTGGGTCATGCTGGCGGGAATATTGCCGGTGCGGATAAGCGTGATTGGATGATCGTCATGGGCTGGCATCGGCGCGGTTTGATCATCGGTCAGGATCGAGATGATTGGCGTGCCTTTGGTAATGCGGCTGCTGGCATGAAGGCCGGTTGAATAATCGGCCAGCTTCCCAAGATGAATAATCAGATCGGCTGATTTCAGTGTTGCTGTTAGATCGCCATAAAAACTATCGGAAAGGCCACGTGCCGATTCTAGACAGATAATCGGCAATCCTAACGCCGCCTCAAGCGCGGTATTGGCGGTTGGCTGGCGGGTGTGATTTGCCTGTGGGCCGGTCATGATAAGCGGATGTTTGGCCGCATCAATCGCCTTGATGACGGTTTCAAGATCATTTTGGCGCATGGCATTGGCTGGCGGTAAGTTCACTTGCTTGGCAGCATCAAGGCCGTTTGTTTGCGATAATAGATCAAAGGCAAGTGCCAGATGTGTTGGGCCGGGCGTGCCGCCAAGCGCGGTTGCAATACAATGATCGAGATCAGATAAAATCGCCGCAGCATTTAGTGGCCGTGCTGAATGTTTGGTGATTGGCGTGGTTATCGCACATTGATCAAGCTCTTGAAAGCCGCCGCGTCCATCCATACCAAGACCAGCATCGCCGCTGATGAGCAAGATCGGGGATTCTGATCGCGCTGCCGAATAAAGTGCCGATACCGCATTTAGCAATCCAGGCCCCGCTGTCACCAATGCCACACCAAGCTTGCCCGATAGCTGGGCATAGGCCTCGGCCATATAGACGGCAGCGCCTTCATGGCGGGTATGGATGATGCGGATATTCGCATCAATACAAGCATCATAAAGTGGCATGATCTGATTGCCGGAAAGGCTGAAAATCACCTCAACCCCGTTATTGGCAAGCGTTTGAATAAGAGCAGAAGAAGCTGAAGACATTGCAAGACTCGATAAAAGGTGAAAAGGCCATTGCCAGTTACAGGGCAAAGGTGAACTAAAGCTTGGCGCATTGGCTTTACGCTATCAAGCGAAAAGCGTTTGACCGATTGATCGCTGGTGAGGGACGAAAAAACTGCAAACCAAATTGCCCATTCCTTGCTATAGTTTTCGGGTCATCTAATTTATGAGGCATGAAATGAGTGACCAGCAAAAAGGCATGAAGCGCGGCCTAACCCGATATGGCGATGAGGCATTTTCACTTTATCTTCGCAAGGCCTTTATAAAGGCAATGGGCTATAGTGATGACGCGCTGGCGCGTCCGGTGATTGGGATTGCCAACACCTATTCAGATTATAATGCCTGCCATGCCAATGTGCCAAAACTGGTCGAGGCGGTGAAACGCGGGGTCATGCTTGCCGGTGGCTTGCCAATGGAATTTCCGACAATTTCATTGCATGAGGCCTTTGCCTTTCCAACCAGCATGTATTTCCGCAATTTGATGGCAATGGATACCGAAGAAATGATCGGCGCTCTGCCAATGGATGCTTGTGTGCTTATTGGCGGCTGCGACAAAACCGTGCCAGCCCAGCTTATGGCGGCGGCCAGTGCCGATGTGCCAGCCATTCAGCTTGTCACGGGTCCGATGCTGTCGGGAACCGTTGGTGATCAGCGCGTTGGCGCTTGTACTGATTGCCGCCGTTTCTGGGGCGATTATCGTGGCGGTCGCATCAATGATGCCGAGATTAATGAAATTGAAGGCAAGCTGGTGCCAACCGCCGGAACATGCGGGGTGATGGGAACGGCAAGCACAATGGCTTGCATGACCGAGGTGCTTGGCATGATGTTGCCCGGGGGTGCCACAATTCCGGCGGTGGTTGCTGACCGGTTGCGCCATGCCGAAATGGTTGGCGCGCGGGCGATGGCTTTGGCGGCAGACCAAATACGCCCGTCACAGATTATGACGCCAAAGTCATTTGAAAATGCCTTGCGGGTGTTGTTGGCAATTGGCGGCTCGACCAATGGCATTATCCATCTGACCGCGATGGCAGGAAGGCTTGGCATCGAGGTTGATTTGCCAGCCTTTGATGCGCTTGGCGTTGATACGCCGGTGTTGGTTGATCTGAAACCAAATGGCCAATTCTATATGGATGATCTGCACCGCGCCGGGGGTATGGCGCCAATCTTGCGCGCGTTAAAGCCACTTTTGCATCTTGGTTGCCTCACAGTCACAGGGCGAACGCTTGGCGAAGAGATTGATGCCATGCCAGCGGCCTTTCCGCAAATGGTGGTTCGCAGCCTTGATGATCCGATTCATGCTGGTGGTGGCATCGCTTTTTTGCGTGGCAATCTGGCAGGGGATGGGGCAATTATCAAACAATCGGCCTGTTCACCTGATTTATTGACGCATCAGGGGCCCGCAATGGTTTTTGATTCACTGGAAGATCTGGCGAATCGGATTGATATGGCAGATTTGGATGTCACCAAAGACAGTGTTTTGATCCTTCGAAATGCTGGGCCAAAAGGCGCGCCGGGCATGCCTGAGGCAGGCTATATTCCAATCCCAAAAAAGCTGGCAACAGCTGGGGTCAAGGATATGGTTCGGATATCGGATTGCCGGATGAGTGGTACCGCCTTTGGAACTATTGTTCTGCATGCCAGCCCCGAGGCCGCAATTGGGGGGCCATTGGCGCTGGTTGAAACTGGTGATCAAATCCGGCTTGATGTGCCAAACCGTATGCTTGACCTGCTTGTGCCGGCCGATGAAATTGAACGCCGCCGCGCTAATTGGCAGCCGCCGGCAACGGTGAAAGCCGATCGCGGCTATAAAAAACTATATATGGATCAGGTCAATCAGGCAGGTGAAGGGGTTGATTTCAACTTTATGACTAAAAGGCCATACAGCGCAAAGACGCCGCTTTCATGATCGGGCTCAGAGCGTATTGCTGGTTGCCAAATGATCGTTTGCTGACTTTGAAAAAACCAAACACAATACTTGACTAGATACAGTTTTTTGTATTCAAAAAATTAGACCTAAAATACAATCTTGTCACGTATTGCCATTCATTACATTGCAAAATCTGGCGTCGCACAGCAACCGTCAGCGAAAATTAGATATGAGTTTAATCTGGAAGATCCGCGTCTACCGAGGCTATATTATGTGGGTATTACAGTCCGCAACTTGATTTTTTAACTTGCTGACCTGATTTTGGAGACTTAAATGACTAGATCATCAAACGCCCCGACCCATGCCGGTCAGATTGGTACCAGAACGCCGCCTGCCAGCAACGCGCTGAAGGACTATTTGGTACTTGATCTAACCAGGGTTCGTTCGGGTCCAACTTGTGTCCGCCAGTTGGCCGACTGGGGCGCGGATGTGATCAAGATTGAAACACCAGCAGATGACGCCCAGCTTGGTGGGCCGCGTGAGGGGCCAGATTTTCAGAACCTGCATCGTAACAAGCGCAGCCTGACGTTAAATCTGAAAAGTGAAGCTGGAATGAAAATCTTTCGCCAGCTTGCGGCAAAAGCAGATGTGATTGTTGAGAATTTTCGCCCTGAAGTTAAAAACCGGCTCGGCATTGACTATAAAACATTGTCCAAAACGAACTCGCGTCTAGTTTATGCGTCAATCTCCGGCTTTGGTCAGGATGGACCCTACAGCGCACGCCCTGGGTTTGATCAGATTGCCCAAGGTATGGGCGGCCTGATGTCAATTACTGGTGCGCCGGGTGAAGGGCCAATGCGTGTTGGCATTCCAATTGCCGACCTTTGTGCAGGCCTTTTTGCTGCGCAGGGTATTTTTATTGCGCTACTGGAACGAGCGCATTCGGATCAGGGGCAATGGGTTCAGACCTCGCTGCTGCAGTCGCAAATGTTTATGCTCGATTTTCAGGCGGCGCGGACTCTGATGGATGGCGATATCGCCAAACAGGCAGGTCATAACCACCCAACCC
>CAJYBL010000067.1 GCA_913064995.1 uncultured Alphaproteobacteria bacterium | reverse complement strand
CTGTCAGCAGAGTATCGATTGGTGCTGTCTACTAGTCATTTACCCTACGCAAACGCACTGTAATGCCAAACGATACGGATGCAAACTTCTTATGTTAAAGGGCAAGGAAGTTCAGAAAAGCTCAACGAACCAACACGTGTCTTGTTTAAAACGTCAATGAAAAATAAAACAGAAAAAGCGTAAAATTGTGAAAAACAACCGGTCATTTAGAAATTTTTGTATTTTCCCCTTTCCCCAAAAGAAAAATCAAGACACACTGTATATTGTATGGAACAAGCATGGCTATATCAATTTGTTGATTTCCGGCGTGGTCAACGCCCTAACCATGGTTTGACCTTCAATCCACCCTACAACACCCCCTCGCTTATGGAGTATTGTCATGCGCATGCCCGATCATGACTCACGGCAAGATTGCCGCGTCATTCCTTTCGAAAGGCCTGTCACTAATGAAGATAATGTCGTGACAAGCAGCATTGCTGCCGTCATCGCCGTCACGATTTTGCATCATGAGGGCGAGTCACCCGAAGAACGCCTTCTTGAAATCATCGAAGCATCCGGTGAGGCCGAGGTTCTAGATATTGCTGATGTGCTGGAAGAATCTGAAACGCTTAGTAATGCGTCAATGCCGTTTGACCGGCCGGCGAATGACAATCAATATTTAAAACACATTTGAGCTGGGATCATAAAAAAACGCTCCGGCAAATGCTGGAGCGTCATATTGAAATTTAACGATTGGCCTTACACTGAGGATTGACCGGAATAAAAGCTGGCGGGAGGTTCAGGCTATTTCTGCGCAGATTTCACCAACCGCCATGCCACCGGCATCAAACAGGCAGCAATCACCAGCTTCAACGCATCACCATATAGAAATTTGGCCATGCCAAGCATCAGCGCTTTCTCCATGCCAATGAAGCTTGTTAGCCATGATACGCCCATTGCATAAATCACTGCATTGCCAAGCACCATTGCAATCACCGTGCTGATGACCGAGCGGCCCATGCCGCGTTCGGCCAAAAAGCCCATAACAACCGCCGCGACTAAAAAACCAGCGAGGTAACCACCCGTTGGCCCAACCAATGCGGCCAGGCCAACAGCAGCGCCAGCAAAAACAGGCAATCCCATCGCCCCTTGAAGCAGATAAGTCGCAACCGTTGCCCCGCCGAGGCGCGGGCCATAGGTCATGCCAATCAATAGAACAACCAATGTTTGCCCAGTTACCGGCACCGGATAAAACGGAATTTTGATTTGTGCCGACACCGCCAAAAGCAGGCTGCCAACCACAATCAAAAAAGCCTTTGCCACAGGCGCGGACATCGCTTTTGCTGCAAAGGGACCAAAAAGAATAGCATCTGTCAGCACATGATGGCGCATCACTGCCGTAGTTGATGACGCGGATTTATGCATTAATCGTCTCCTGCCGGTAAAATATATTAGGCCAAACTATAGGTCGAGGCTTCACACAAAGCAATAACGACACATTCGATTTCAAACAGGATTTTTTTGACCATCATCCGGATTAAGGCAGGGCTGACGATTCATTGATTTTTCGTCTAGGCCGCAAATTCAGGATCGCAAATCTGCCATCGCCATCGCCGCATCAAGCATCGCATCAAATGCTGTAAAAGGTGCCATAGCCACATAGCCATTACCAACGCCAGCCGTAATCGAAACCGGCGTGCCATTCACCCGATTCGAGGTGCCGGTTCTTTTGCCAAACGCCATCGTGACGTCATCGAGCGGCCATTCCAGCCCGTGCGAGTGCAAAAAATGCTGGACGCCCAGCGGCCAGACCGAAAACCGGCTTGCCAGCGGCAATGTCATTTCAAAGTCACCCCGCAAACACAGTAAAACATCATCACCACCAACCAATAAAACCGGCCGGTCATGTGGCAATCGCGCCAACGCATCAAGCGCCGCAAGGGAATGATCAAACCGGCCATCGAGAAAACCAATACCAACAATCAAAGGTGCCGAAATCAGATCAAGCGACTTTTCAAAATCAGTATCATCTTGTCCAGATCGTTTAATCTGGCGAATATCATCTGGCGTTTGATCAAGATCATTTGCCGAATCCATATCGCCAATCACCGCTTGTGGACGAAGCCCACATGACAGAGCCGTACCAAGCCCCCCATCTGCCGCTACAACCGGCCAGTTTTGACAGCGATTAAGACAAGAAAGCAATGGCCCGGCGATCGGGGCCGCACCAAATAACAGAATTGGGGAGGTAAATAGCAATTGATCATCTTGGCGATATGCCATGTTGTAACCTCTAAATATCGGATTAAGCGATGCCGGAGGTAACGATACCAGATTGTCTGCATCGCACCAAATTCACATATGAGGCAAGTTAGCGTCAATAGCAATATTAGCCGTTGTGATTAAAGTTAGAAGATGCTAATTTTATGCAATGGACCAGAACTTATCACCATTGGCAAACTCACAGCCCACAAAGGGCGGGCCAAGCGACCCTGTGATCGTTTTTCATAGCCTATTGATTCTGTTTCCAGTTCTGCTGGCTGGCTATGTGATGACGCATGTCGAATCTGAATTTAACGACATTCTGTTCAAGGCGATTGGCGATGCCTATATCCAAGTCAGCACCTTTGTTGCTGGCACATTTTTCATTTTCTATGGGATTGAACGGGTTTTAAACATTGATGCGGCGGCACTGCTGCGCAAGGCGACATTCTGGCAAGTGCCTGCTGCCGCCGCGCTTGGCGCGCTTCCCGGCTGTGGCGGGGCCATTATTGTAGTGACGCAATATGTGTCGGGCCGCTTAAGTTTTGGCAGTGTTGTTGCGGTTTTGACCGCAACAATGGGCGACGCCGCTTTTCTTTTGATTGCACAGGAGCCCCTTGTCGGTCTCGCAATGCTTGCACTTGGTTTTATTGTTGGCACATTAAGCGGCTGGATCGTCAATTATATTCATGGCCGTGATTTTTTGCTTGGCTCACTTGGCAACGGACAGGGTGTCGACCATGTGAACGAAGATGCCAGCACGCCATGGCTAGACCGCATCTGGTTAATCATCATGCTTCCTGGGCTGGTTCTTGCCGCGCTAGTTGCCTTTCAGGTCGATGTTGATGCCTTATTTACAAACGATTATCTTGATAAGCCAGCAAGCCTTCTTGGCGTGCTTGGCGGCGTATTAGCCGTTACCATGCGGTTGGCACCACGATTTGGCATTCATGGTGATGCTGCCTTTTCAACAAGTGGATCGATCCTTCGGCGCACCATTGCCGACACCAATTTTGTGACGGTCTGGGTGATCGGCGCCTATCTGGTTTTTGATTTGTCGGTTTATTTCTTTGCAATTGACCTGAAACAGGTCTTCAACGGCTTCACGCTTTTCACACCTATGATCGCCATTTTGATTGGCTTTTTACCCGGATGCGGACCGCAGGTTTTAGTCACGACAATGTATCTTGCTGGCATTTTGCCCTTGTCGGCGCAGATCGGAAACGCACTTAGTAATGATGGTGATGCACTGTTTCCGGCTATTGCGATTGCCCCAAAAGTGGCGGTAGTGGCAACCCTTTATTCCGCCGTGCCAGCGGTGATCGTTTCCTATGGCTGGCTGTTCTTGGTTGAATGGTAATCGCCCCGCATCACTTTTGATCACAATCACCGATTACCCAATTAAACCACCCCTATTTTCGAAGGCATTGTCATTGATGTTTGAGATCATTTTATTTGCGCCACAAATTCCACCAAACACCGGCAATATCATCCGACTCACAGCAAATAGCGGTAATCGCCTGCATTTGGTCAAACCACTTGGTTTTAAGCTTGACGAAAAATCATGTCGGCGTGCGGGGCTGGATTATCACACGCTAAGCGATGTTCATATTCATGATGATCTGGCGGCCTGCTTGGACTGGCTTGAACAGCCGCGGCTTTTTGCAATTACCACAAAAGGCAAAGATACCATATATGACCGCGCCTTTGCCCCGGGCGATGCTTTTCTATTTGGCTCGGAAACCTCGGGCCTGCCAGCCAATATTCATGCCCATATCGCATCAGATCATAAATTACGGCTGCCGATGGTGGCAAATAACCGGTCGCTAAATCTTGCCAATGCCGTCTCAATCGTGATTTATGAAGCTTGGCGCCAACATGATTTTGCTGGCAGCTAATTCTGACCCGGCGGAGGTCTATTCATCACCGCAAAAATTACAAAGTCTGTTTTTTGACCCTTATCCAATAATTACCCAACCCTTGTTTCATCATTTTCGTGCCAATCTAGCCTTACAAGAGTAACCCACATGCCAAACATGCCAAACTCATCAATGACCCCTCTTGCTATAGACCCGCCGAAGGCCGGTGAAATGGTGGCGCTTGCTGATGATCTTTACTGGATGCGTTTTACCCTTCCTTTTCGATTAAACCATATCAATCTCTACGCCTTTGACACTAAAGATGGTTGGCTGCTTCTTGATTGCGGTATTCAAAGTCAGGACATTGCCGATCAGTGGCAGGTGATGCTGGCAGGGCCATTGGCAGGCCAACCGGTGATTGGCATTATCGTATCGCATTATCATGCTGATCATGTTGGCTATGCTGGTACGCTCGCGGCAATCACTGGCGCGCCGATCTATATGGGTGCAGTTGAACATGAACAGGCAAGCTGGAGCCTTGCCCAATCTGATGCCGCATTTGGCAAAATCATGGGCAATACCTATGCCCGCTTTGGGCTGGATGGCGACATTGTCGATCGCGTCCGGTCACAGGGCAATTATTATCGCAAACTATCTGGTGACCTTCCTGACGTCGCAATCATTGATACTGATTACCGCTTTCACAGCAAATCAGGCACCTGGACACCGCGCTTTGATACCGGTCATTCACCAGGCCACATGAGCCTATCTGATCATGACCGCAAGCTTCATATCTGTGTTGATTTTCTATTGCCCCGCATTTCGCCAAATATCTCGGTCAGCCTCCGCTTTATCGAGATTGATATGCTTGGACATTATTACAACTATCTTGATCAAATGCGCCATCTGACTGATGACTGGTTAATAATTCCGGGGCACGACTGGCCCTATTTTGGCGGCGGCGTGCGGGCGGTTGATCTGATTGAACATCATGATAGACGACTTGATCTGTTACGCGGCGCCGCGGCCAATGGGCCAATCACAACGGCAGATGCAATGTATGCGCTTTTTACCTTCGACCTTACCGATCATGAATTATTTTTTGCTAGCTGCGAGGCACGTGCGCACCTAAACCATCTTGATGCTCGCAATGAAATGCAAATTCAGACTAAAGAAGGGATTGAGTATTTTTACCTTGGCTAATCCTCAAAAACAGTCCGCACGTCGTCTGGTTTTTGCTATCGCTGGTTTCGGCATGAGTCAGCTTTTGATATAATCCGTCAGTAATGGCTTGTTTGAAGTGCCCTAATTGACTTGGCTTGTTGAAGCGGGCAGAAAGAATGGACTGAAACATCAAAAAAGGTAGCTTGAGATGAGCGGTGACTATAAATTTGACACGTTGAGCCTTCATGCGGGTCATGTGCCTGACGAACGTCATGGTTCACGCGCAGTGCCAATCCATCAGACAACATCCTATGTGTTTCAAAATACCGAGCATGCAGCCGCGCTTTACAACCAAGAATTTGGCGGGCATCTTTATACGCGCATCTCAAATCCGACTGTTGCCGTTCTGGAACAGCGTGTTGCCGCGCTTGAAGGCGGGGTTGCTGCAACAGCAACAGCATCGGGCATGGCGGCGCTTTCAACCGCGCTTTTGGTGCTATGTTCACAAGGCGATCATATCGTTTCATCATCGCGCATGTATGGTGCCAATATCAATCTGCTGGAAAACACGCTTACGCGTTTTGGTATCACCACAAGCTTTATTGACCCTTCTGATCTTGCTGGCATCGAAAAGGCCATCCAGCCTAATACTAAATTGATTTTTGGCGAGGTAATCGGCAATCCCGGTCTCGATATCATGGATGTCAAAGCCGTGGGGGAAATTGCCGCCAAGGCTGGCATTCCATTGATGCTTGATTGTACATTTAACACCCCTTGGCTGTTAAAACCTTTTGAGCTTGGCGCCAATCTGATCATTCATTCATTGACCAAATGGATTGGCGGTCACGGTGTTGCTATTGGTGGGGCGGTGGTCGATGGCGGTAATTTCGATTGGGGACAAAATGACAAATTTCCTACCATTGCAGGCCCACATTACGCGATGGATGGCATTAATTTCTATGAAGAATTTGGCCCAGCTGCCTTTACCGCAAAATTCCGCGCCGAAGGCATGTATAATTTCGGTCCATCACTATCGCCAACAAATGCCTTTCATATCCTGCAAGGCATGGAAACCCTGCCTTTACGGATGCAGCGTCATATGGATAACACTGCCAAGATGCTGGAATTTTTATGCGGCCATGATGCGGTGGACTGGGTGCGGCATCCCAATCTTGCCGATCATCCGGGCCATGAACTGGCGAAACGCATGATGCCACGCGGCGCAGGCTCGATCATTGTGTTTGGCCTAAAGGGCGGGCGCGATGCCGGACGCACCTTTATTGAATCGGTTGAATTGGCGTCGCATCTTGCCAATGTTGGTGACGCAAAAACGCTGGTGATCCATCCAGCTAGCACAACCCATTCGCATATTTCCGCCGAAGCAATGATCGAAGGTGGTCTGTCTGACGACATGATTCGCCTATCGGTTGGGCTAGAAGATTTCGACGATATCAAAGCTGATTTCGAAATGGGATTTCAGGCAGCCGCCAAATTTGCCAAGGCCAAAAACTAACTAGACGGTCGACCAAGGGGCAGTCACAATGAAGCATCAGCTAATAGACACACAAATCCATATCGCCACTGGTGGGCGATCCTTTTCCAATGATGGCGAGGCACTTGTTCTGCTTCATGGCAGCGGCCAGAACCATCTGACATGGGTTCTGCAAAGCCGGTATTTTGCCTATCGCGGCTATCAGGTTCTTGCTCCTGATTTCCCGGGCCATGGCTTGTCTGGCGGCACGCCATTGGAATCGATCGAAGATATGGCTGATTGGGTGATCGCCCTTCTGGATAGTTTAGATGTGAAAACAGCCTGTCTTGTTGGCCATTCCCAAGGCTGTCTTGTCGCCATTGATGCCACCGCGCGCTATCCAGAGCGCGTCTCGCGCCTTGGCTTGATTGCTGGCGCCTTGGCCATTCCAGTGAATGATCAGCTTTTGACTATGTCAGACGAGGCTCTTGGCAAGGCGATTAGCGTCATGACAAGTTGGGGACATGGGCCAATGGCACATATGCATGACAATACCCAACCCGGTCATTCTTTTCTTGGTTATGGAAAACGGTTGATGACAAGCAATCATGCAGATGCCCTTCGCAATGATTTAAAAGCTTGCAATAATTACAGTGGCGGCAAGGCTGCGGCGGCAAAAATCGTTCAGCCCGCCTTGTGTATTTTAGCCGGGTCTGACCGGATGACACCGGTAAAATTTGGCATGGCAATGGCTGATAGCCTGGTTAACAGTGAACGCGTTATTATGAATGGTGCAGGCCATATGTTGCCAGCCGAACGACCAGCCGAAGTAAATGACACGCTTCGCCACTTTCTGGCCAGCTAAAGAAGGCTTGGCAAAACCAGCATGATAACAAGAACCTGACAACAGGCTCCAATTTTTAAGGATGATAAAATGAGCGCTGCAAATCTTAGATCGGAAGAAGC
>CAJYBL010000066.1 GCA_913064995.1 uncultured Alphaproteobacteria bacterium | reverse complement strand
CTGACTTTCGGCATAAAGACCTTCAAAAATTTCAATCTGAGTTGCGCGTAAATTGGGCTCGGCATAAGCGCCTTTGCCAAGCCGGATCAGCGCGTTTGGTTCTTCGGAACCTGCCGCCATGATGCCGCGCGGCCGGTGATATTTGAATGAGCGACCAACAAGATGAACATTATTGGCAAGCAATGCCGATGCCAGCGTGTCACCAGCAAAGCCACAATACTTGCGGCCATCAAAGGTGAAATTGACAGGCGCGTTTTGGTCGATTCTTGTGAATGCGCGTTGGGGTTTGGTGTGCGGGCTGCCGGATGCGGCGGAACGAGATATCATTATTTTGATCCCCCGGCTTTGCTGCGTGATGGTGTGGCGGCTTTTTCGGCTGCTGTGTCGCGCCGCCAGCTTGTTTTATAGGTGGTTTTTGCGGTGGCTTTTAACGGCAGGCTTCCCATCGGGTAAATTTCAACAATTTCATTGCTTACCGTGTCGCGTGCCACGTTAAACCAGCGCCGGCATCCGGCGCTATGCCGCCATCGTTCGAGAAATAGACCTTTTGGATTGTCTCGCATGAAAAGATAATCGGCAAAATCGGCATCTGAAATTTCATTATCGGCAAGGGGGCGCGCAATATGGGCTTCGCCGCCACAGGCAAACTCAACTTCGTCACGGGGGCCACAAAATGGGCAAGTTATGATCAGCATAATACTCTCCTTGAACCCGTCTTAATGCGCCACGCCAGCGGCGCCATGTTCATCAATCAGCAGGCCGGAACGAAACCGATCCAAACTATAGGGCGCGGCAATTTTATTGGGCCGGTCATTGGCGATCAGATCGGCAAAAACATGCCCTGATCCGGGTGTTGCTTTAAAGCCGCCAGTACCCCAACCGCAATCAAAATACAGGCCCTCAATATCGGTTTTGGAAATGATTGGTGATGCATCGGGACAGGTGTCAACAATGCCGCCCCAATGGCGAAGCATCCGCAAGCGCGATAATACCGGAAACAGTTCAACCGCGGCGGCAAGCATATGTTCTGGCACGGGAAATGAGCCACGTTGCGCGTAGGAATTATATTTATCAACACCGGCGCCAAGAACCATTTCACCCTTGTCAGACTGGCTGATATACATATGAACCGCATTCGACATGATCACCGTATCAAGGATCGGTTTAATCGGTTCCGATACCAGTGCCTGTAATGGGCGGCTGGCAATTGGCAGGCGGATACCGGCCATTGCCGCAACAACGCTTGAATGACCGGCCACGACGCAACCAACTTTTTTGGTTTTGATAAAACCGCGACTGGTTTCAACGCCAATTATCTTGCGGCCTTGGCGGCGCAACCCGGTGACTTCACATTTCTGGATGATATCGACACCTAAATCATCTGCCGCGCGCGCATAGCCCCAGGCCACCGCATCATGGCGCGCCGTGCCGCCGCGCCGCTGCAAAAACCCGCCCATAACCGGATAGCGGATTGACTGGTCGATATTTATTGTAGGAACGAATTTTTTGATTTCCGCTGGGCCAAGAATTTCTGAATCAATGCCGTTTAACCGGATCGCATGAACACGCCGTGACATTTCGCGTAATTCATGTTCACTATGGGCAATGGTCAATACTCCACGCTGGCTAAACATGACGTTGAAATTCAAATCTTGCGACATGCCTTCCCACAACTTCATCGAATGTTCATAAATGGCGGCAGATTCGTCCCAAAGATAATTTGACCGGATGATGGTGGTGTTACGGCCGGTATTGCCGCCACCAATCCAGCCTTTTTCAATTACCGCAATATTGGTAAGGCCATGAACCGCAGCAAGATAGTAGGCCGTAGCAAGCCCATGTCCGCCGCCGCCGATAATTACCGCGTCATATTCGGCCTTTGGTTCGGGGTCGCGCCATGCGCGTTGCCAGTCCTGATGATAATTCATCGCCTTTTTGGCAAGCGCAAATGCCGAATAACGCGGGGCGCCGCCCGGTAATCCGCGTTGGCCGCGATCTGGATGATTTTTTGCCATCTAACCCACCCTTCAAACTCTTTAAAAGCCATCACAGCGATAGCGTAAATGCTGCAATCGGTTCTGCCGTGACATGCTGCGCATTTGCCGAAAAATCCCTAGCCTATCAACGACATTGGGTATGTTTTAATCGACACGATTGGTTCGGTTTTAAGCTGTTAATGCGCCGAATGTCAATTGAGGCAGTATGCCGTCATTCACCATCGTCATTTGCGTGGTATTGGCCATGCGCATTACTTGACCTTGGAGGCTGAATTGCGGCACTGTTAGCGACATGATTTCCGGTTCGAATCAAATATTCAGATCGGGTTGTTTTTGCATAGATATGACAGGTTAGGACAATCATCATGGCGGTGATAAATTCGATTGCAGATCGTGAACAGGATATGAAGGCATGGCGGCATCTGCTGCACCAGCATCCTGAGACAAGCTATGAAGAAGTCTGGACATCTGATTTCATCGCTGCAAAATTGCAGTCATTTGGCATCGAAACTCATCGTGGCATGGGCAAAACTGGCGTTGTTGGGGTTTTGCGCGGCAACGGCAATGGCACTTCGGCAATCGGATTGCGGGCCGATATGGACGCGCTGCCAATGCAGGAAATGAACGAATTTGCCCATGTGTCCAAAACACCAGGGCGGATGCATGCTTGTGGGCATGACGGGCATAGCACGATGCTTCTTGGCGCGGCGCAATATCTCGCGGAAACGCGTAATTTCGACGGCACTGTCTATTTCATCTTTCAGCCAGCCGAAGAAGGCGGCAATGGCGGCGAAGCGATGATCAAGGATGGGCTGTTTGATCAGTTTGACATGAAAACCGTTTGGGGGATGCATAATTGGCCCGGCATGGATGTTGGTAAAATTGGCGTTCATAGCGGTGCCTGTATGGCAGCGGCAGATTTTTTTGAAATGCGCATCACTGGATCTGGAGGGCATGCGGCAATTCCTGATCTTGCCATTGATCCGATTCCGTGTGGGGCGGCGATTGTGCAATCATTGCAATCCATCGTTTCACGTCGTGTTGCGGCACTTGAGCCGGCGGTTGTCTCGGTGACGATTTTTGAGTCGGGAAGTGCCTTTAATGTTATTCCGGGTTCAGCGCGGCTTGGCGGTACAGCGCGGTCATTTTCGCCTGATGTTCGCAAGTTTCTTGAAGAATCGATCCATGAAATCGCAATGGCAACAGCCAAAGCCTATGATTGCGAGATTGAAATTGATTGGCAGCCAGGCTATCCGCCAACGGTCAATCATGCCGAAGAATCGGCGCGTGCTGTTGACGTTGCTGCCAATGTCCTTGGTGCAGAAAATATCATCACCGATCTGCAGCCATCAATGGGGGCTGAAGATTTTGCTTATATGCTTGCCGAAAAGCCCGGATCCTATATCTGGCTGGGGGCAGGGCCTGCCAAGAATGGGGCGATGCTACATAATGATCGTTATGATTTTAACGATGATGTTCTTGCTACCGGTGCCAGCTATTGGGCACGGCTGGTTGAAAGCGAATTGCCGAAATAATGCTTTAATTTGTCTTTTGCCAGCAGGCTTTGCGGGGTGACCCGCCCGATATTCTGTCTGTTTTGCCCAATATCCTATCGATCTTAAAAGAGGAAAATCTTGACTCCGACATAATTCTAAAATAGAACAAAACATGAACAAAAGGAAAATATCTATGATAGGAATCAGGCAAAATGCAAAGGATGAACCAGCCTATATCAATCGTAAAGCCATCTGGTTTCAGGACATCTAATAATCAGATTGTAAACGAAAAAAAGACATATGACCTTGCCCGCCTTCGGCAAGAAATTGCCGTGGCTGATGGTTATGATAAGCGTCTTTATATGCCGCTTGGTGTCGATTCGCTGGATCAGGCATTGGCTGGTGGTCTGACGCTTGGGCGGGTGCATCTTTTAATGGGTGCGATGCAGGCTCATGGGGCGGTAAGCGGCTTTGCTATGGCGCTTCTTGATTTGCTGCAACATCACGCGCAGCAGATAAAGTCCAAGCAAGCCAGCAACCGGCAAACGCCAGCCATAAATGATGCTGGTCTGATTGTCTGGTGTCCGGCAAGCCAGCGAAATGGTGCTGGTATGTTATATGGGCATGGGCTTGCCGCAGTTGGGCTGGATCCGGCGCGATTGCTGATTGTTGATACACCAAACCCGTCACGGCGTTTGGCCGCGCTTGATGATATTTTGCGAACCGAAGGCTTGGCCGCAGTTGTGATGGAATATGATGGGGTGCAGAAATCGGCTGATTACTGGATGCGGCTGGCACGACGTGCGCAGCTTGCCGCCGAAGATAGCGGCGCAACAGCTTTTCTGCTTGGCGCGCCAATTGGGATTGCTGGATTTGAAACAGCTTGGCAGATCAAACCGGCGGCCGATCTTGACAGATGGTCACATTCTGCCTTGGTTCAACGCAGTGTCTGGGATTTGACATTGCAGCGTGCGCGTGGTGGCAGGCCGCATAAATGCAGGGTTGGCTGGCAGGCGGGTCTTGGTCAATTGCAGGCCTATCATCATAACATTATGGCCAATGGCAAACCGGTTCAGACCGAATTACCCATCGCTGACTTGTCAGCCAGTCAATGGCCAACGCAAGCCCTTGCCCGATAGGCATGTGATCATGCCCGTTTCCTATCGTCATATTATCTATATCCATTTCCCCTATCTGGCAGCATCGCGAATCCAGAGAGCATCTGGTCAAAGAGCATCTGGGGCTGATCTGCCGCTTGTTATAATCCAGAAAATCAACGGCGCTGATATTGTTGTGGCGGGCTGTATCAAAGCGGCAGCGCATGCTCTTGCCGTCGGTATGCGGCTTGCCGATGCCCGCGCCGTATGCCCGCAACTCAGAACCGAAGCATATGACCCGCTAGCCGACCATGCCGATCTTCATCATCTGGCCTTATGGGCGCGTCGTTATAGCCCGCTTACCGCGGTTGATGATCAGCATTGCGGAATCTGGATTGATATTGCCGGTGCCGAACATCTGTTTGGCGGGGTGCGTTCGCTATTAGCCGATTGCGCCAAACGCCTTCATCGAAGTCACTTTCGGGCGGTGTTGGCGGCGGCGCCAAATTGTGGGGCGGCGTGGGCCTTGGCGCATTATGGAAAGCCGTCAGAGCGGTTAATGACCGCGCCAAAACCGGCAGATGGACAGCCGGACACGGTAAGATATATTTTCAGCCGCGCCCGCTTGCGACGTCATCTGGCAGCATTACCACTTGCCGCATTGCGAATCGATACGGCAATTGCCGATCATATGCGGCGGGCAGGCTTGCGGGTGATTGGTGATATTATTGGACTGGCGCGTGCGCCATTGGCCGCCCGTTTTGGTCAGGATGTGCTTCTTCGGCTTGATCAGGCGCTTGGCGATCAGGATGAAAGCTTTACACCTGTTAGCCCGCCAAAACCGCTTTATATATGCCGTCAATTTGCCGAACCCATTGGCGCAGCTGATGATATCAAGGCGATGATTCACCAATTGGCAAGTGAGACGGCCACTTTGCTTCAACAGGCCGGATTGGCAACGCGCCGTTTGCGGCTTGGCTGGCAATTGGTTGACGGGCTGGTTTTTGCACATGATGTGCATCTTTCGCGGCCAAGCCGTGATGTGACTTTATTTCACCGCTTGTTAGCCAATGCCAGCGACAAGATCAACCCTGAATTTGGTCTTGAAATAGGCTGGATGGAATCGCTTGATTGCAGCCCGCTTGCGCCGCTTGATACAGCTTTGCCGCATATGATGTTGCAGCACCATGATGGGGTTGAAGGCGAATCCTATGCCAGCCTTATTGACCGGCTGGTGGCACGTCTTGGCTATGGTGCCGTGGTCAGATTGGCACCGCAAGCCTGCTGGCAGCCTGAAGTGGCGCAATCGTTTGAACTGCCTGATCCAAGCCAGATTCTTACCAAAACTGACGAAAAATCTGGTTGGCTTGGTGATCCGGCATCAGGCACTGCGCCACCACGCCCCATTCGCCTTTTGGCCTATCCGCACCCTGTTGATGTTGTTGCGCTTCTTCCCGATCACCCACCAGCACAATTTATCTGGCAGCGGCGAATTCATAAAATCATTCATGCCACAGGGCCAGAACGGATTGCCCCTGCATGGTGGCAGGCACCCGCTGGCAGCCGCACCCGCGATTATTTTCGGTTACGCGATGATCAGGGGGCAGGGTTCTGGCTATATCGTGAAGGTTTGCCAGAACGTCACGAAACCCCATCTTGGTTTTTGCATGGGTTTTTTGCCTGATGGCCATATTGCGTAAACAAGGCCAAGCCGCATCACATGCGTTGCTTGGCTGTTATAGTAATTTTACCTTTTTAAAGGGCGCATCGCATCCTGATGAAATGGTGGCGCAGGCGGCCGCGCTTGGGTGGGCGGCGGTTGGCATTGCCGATGTGAATTCGCTGGCCGGTATTGTGCGGGCGCATGTGGCGGCGCGTGATCACCAGATCAGGCTTGTTGTTGGTGCCAGATTACGCCCTGCCGATGGCCCTGATATTATTGTTCATCCATGTGACCGCGCTGGTTATGAAGCTTTATCAATGCTGCTAAGCGAGGCCAATATGCGGGGCAGCAAAGCTGCGCCAATTCTCTATCTTGCCGATCTTGCCCGCTTGCCAGCAAGCACCGCATTGCTGGTCATGCCGCCGCGTCATCCAGATGCGCATTATCAAACGCATTTGCAGACCATTCGCCAAATTGCCAAGGGGCAGTTGTTCGCAGGGATTTGTTTATATCGTGATGGGGCTGATGAGGCACGATGCCAGATGTTAGCGGCAGCGGCAGCAGCGCTGGGGCTGCGGGTGGCGGCAGCGGCGGACGCGCTTTATCACATTCCCAATCGCCGCCCGCTTGCCGATGTTCTGGCGTGCATCCGTGAAAAGCAACAGCTTGATGATGCTGGCTATCTTATTTCGCGCAATGCCGAACGCCATTTGATCGATTGTGCCGAGGCTGAACGGCGTTGGCGGCATGTGCCAGATGCGCTTGATGGGGCAAGGGCGCTTGCAGATTTATGCCATTTTTCAATGGATGATTTGTCTTATGAATATCCTGACGAGCTAAAGCCGGGTGGACGAACCGCCATGCAGGAACTGGCCTTCCAGACATGGCGCGGCGCTGAAAAACGCTATCCTGATGCGATCCCTGATAAGGTAAGCGCCTATCTAAAACATGAATTGATCTTGATCGAGCGTTTGAATATTGCGCCTTATTTTCTGACCGTCTTTGATATTGTTCGCTTTGCGCGGGGGCGCGGTATTTTATGTCAGGGGCGCGGTTCGGCGGCGAATTCGGCGGTTTGCTATTGTTTGGGCATTACCGCGGTTGATCCTGAACGATCGCAGCCCTTATTTGAACGTTTTGTCAGCGAGGCGCGCGGTGAGCCGCCAGATATTGATGTCGATTTCGAACATGAACGCCGCGAAGAAGTGATCCAGCATATCTATGCAAAATATGGCCGGAAACGTGCTGGCCTTACCGCCAGTGTGATCACCTATCGTCGTCGCAGCGCGTTTCGCGAAGTGGCAAAGGTGTTTGGCCTTGGCCGTGATGTTCAGGCGGCCTTGGCTGGCGAGGTGTGGGGACGTGAAAAAACTGGCATTGATGCTGCGGCGCTGGCAGCGGTGGGGCTGGATGCCAATGACCGGCGGCTGCGGCTGGTTTTGCAATTAGTGAACGATATCAGCCGGTTTCCAAGGCATTTGTCACAACATGTTGGTGGTTTTGTGATCGT
>CAJYBL010000065.1 GCA_913064995.1 uncultured Alphaproteobacteria bacterium | reverse complement strand
CTAAAAGAATATCCAAGATCTAGGCTTAGAACATTTTTCAGATAAACCATCAGCTGGACGGGTAACGGTTGATCCAAGCCAAATTTCTTGCGCAATTGCGCCATATATTCGGGGGTAGCCGAGCCAGCCTCGCCAGCCAACACGTCAACCGCATCGCCTTCAGCGAGATTCAGAAGAAAGAAATTGATAACAACGATCGCAAGAATAATCGGTATTCCTTGCAATAATCGTTTGCCAACATATTTGAAAATTTTCGTGGATCTTGTCATTTGGTACGCCTATCCGGAAATTCTGGATATAAAGATAGATGAATGAATAAATGAAAAATATTGGGCCAGACATTAAATTCTGGCCCAATAAATGTTACGCCTTAGTCGTCAAGATAGGCTTCTCTGAATGAGCCATAGGCACCCATTGCAGAGCCGTAAGCGCCTTTCAGCTTGGTGTTATAAACGACCAAGAATTCAAGCTCGAACAAATTCACGACAGGCATGTCATCTGCCAGAATCTGCTGGATCTCTTTGTAGGCCGCTGTCCGCTTTGCAGCATCTGGCTCACCAGCGCCCGAATCTAGCAACGCATCCAATTTTGGATTGCTATAGCGTGATGAGTTCACAAAATGTGTGCCTTTACGGATCTGGTCGGTACCATAATGACGATGAACACCCAGAACCGGATCTGGCAGCTGGTAGAAATAGTTCACATTCATCTGGAAGTCATAGCGGTGATAAACACGCTTCAACCATGTTGGTACATCTTCATAACGCAGCTCTAGCTGGATACCGATATCACCAAGTGCCTGCTTTAGATATTCACCAGCACGGCGCCAGTCTTCACCATAAGGGATCAGATCAAGAACAGCTTTCAAGCGAACGCCATTGCCGTCACGCTTGTAACCAGCTTTATCAAGGATTGCGTTTGCTGCGGCCTTGTCGCCCTTTTCAGGGTAATTTGGCATTTCAGCATGCAGGTTTGTTGCCTTGAAGTTACTGCTCAATGCGCTTGTGGCTGGCTTTCCATAGCCAAAGAAAATTGTGTCGATCATAAACCGGCGGTCAATCGCAACCGAAATGGCGCGACGAATGGCCGGATCTACAAACGGGCCTTCTTTGGTGTTGAATTCAATCAGCGCCATCGGGTTGATCATTGAATAACCCTCGGTGGTTACGTCAATGTCATCACGCTCTTTCAGGCGAACAGCATCGATATTTGGGATGGCGTTATAGGCGGCATATAGAACTTCGCCATTTTCCATCGCAGCTGTCCGTGTTGACGCATCAGGGATGAAGCGACCGACAATCCGGTCAAGATGTGGCAAACCCTTTTGCCAATAATCTTTGTTTTTATCTAGGCGTATATACTGACCTTTTTTCCACTCGACAAATTTAAACGGGCCAGTGCCTACAGGGTTGTTTGCCAATGGTGCAGATTTGACGTCTTTGCCTTCCAAAAGATGTTTTGGAACCATTGGCGACTCATAGGCGGAGAACGAGCGCATCATATAAGGCGCAGGCTTTTTTAAGTTGAAAACAGCCGTGTGATCATTAGGCGTGTCAATGCTGGTTACTTCGCGGAACGAGTTTGGTCCACGAGGGTGCACTTTTTTCAGCACGTCCATAACAGTGAATTGCACATCAGCCGAGGTGAAAGGCTTGCCATCATGCCACTTTACACCTTTGCGAAGATTGAAAGTGACGGTTTTACCATCAGCGCTAGCCGAATAACTTTCAGCTAGAATCGGTACCATTGTGCCGTCGTTATTATAGTCGAAAAGCCCTTCATAGACTTTTGGCATTACAAGGCCAATCGGTCCTGATGTAGACACATATGATGCCAAGGTTGGTGGCTCAGGCTGAACAAGGAACGAGAGCGTGCCGCCCGATTTGTCAGCGTTAGCCGCAGCACCGCCAAGCAAGAGCGATCCTGCCATCAATATAGATGCTAATATTTTTTTCATTTAGAGGTCTCCCTATCTGGACACTATTTATTAAAGCGAAAGCGCCCTTTTGGTTTTTTGCATATTTCACGATAGGTACTAGGAGCTAAGAGTCAAGTTTTGGCTTTGCTTCAATGATGGGGCTTGAACAAGTGTTAGGCAACGTTGGTCAGCAGTGCATTCCGCCGGTCGCCCCATTTCCAATGTCATTGGCAACAACTTTGCTGATTTTTTTGTGCTGTTACATTTGCAATCTTGTTTCAAAAGGCTCACAATCTTCTGGTCAATGCGCCGTCTTGATAGTTTCTTCTCGATCAATAAAATAATCGTCGTGGCCTGCACGGCCTTTGATATGTCTTGAAATGGCTTTCGATCGTCAGGTGGGCATATTTCGTCAAGGTAAAGTTTATGTTTTTCACGCCCCCTATCGTCTCAAGCCAATAAGGTCTGATCCCAATGAAATGGCTTTTTCTGGCACTTGGCTCCATGTTTGTTCAGCAAACCTTTGTCACTTTGGGCAAGGTTTTGCCTTCGGTGCTTGCCCCTGCGATCATTTCCGAGCTTCACATCGAAGCGTCATGGCTTGGTGTGTATGTTGGTATGATCGCTGCGGTTTCACTTTTGGTGCAGGCGGGTTGTGGAAGCATCATTGTACGTTATGGCGCGCTTCGTGTGAGCCAGATATCACTTTTACTAACCGGTGTTGGGTTGATTTTAGCGGCACCGGGAATCATCGCTTTGATGGTTTTGTCGGCAATTGCTATTGGCGCCTCGGCTTCTTCGACCCCGGCGAGTTCCCATCTTTTAAGCCGTTATGCGCCCGGTAAATATGCGCCGTTGGTTTTTTCGGCAAAGCAAACAGCGGTGCCGGTTGCATTGCTGATTGCTGGATTGATTGGCCCGCTATTGAACGAGATTTATGGCTGGCGTCACGCATTGGTAGTGATTGGCATTGGCTGTTTGTTTTTTCCTTTGATGCTGGAATTCATGCGGCGTGAATTTGACAGTGATAAGGATGTGACACGGCAATTCCACCTGTCAGATTTCCGTGAAACGATCGGTTTTGTAATGGGCAAACCCGAACTGCGAGGGCTTGCATTTGGTTCTTTTGCCTTTGTCGGGTTGCAAACAACCTTCATCGCTTATTTTGTCATTTACCTGACCGAAATTGGTTTCAGCCTGATTGTGGCTGGAACGATATTTTCGATTGCGACAGCTGTTGCCATACCGGGCCGGATTTTCTGGGGATGGTTAAGTAGCCGCTATATTTCGCCGCGGGCAATGCTCGGCTTTTTGGCAATTTTGATGTTTCTTGCTGTTTCCGGCGTTGCTTTATTCAGCCCGATCTGGGCGGATTGGCAAGTGACGCTTGTTGCCATTGTGGTCAGCGCTTCGGTTTTTTCATGGCATGGGGTGACGCTTGCCGAAGCGGCACGACTTGCGCCAGCCTCGATGCGGGGCGCGGTCACTGGCGGGGTGTTATCCTTTGGGCAATGTGGTGGGCTTGTCTTGCCATTACTCTATTCATTGGTGCTGGGTGTAACCGAAAGCTATAAGCTTGGCTTTTTCATTTGTGCCTTGCCGGCGTTTTTTGTTGGTTTGCTTTTGCTTTATTCGGCACGGCATCAGATGACAATCATTCGCCGCCAACCGGAATAAAGTAGAGATTCTATTCGGCATGGGTTGTTTTGATTTGGCTGGCGTTTGGCGTTTGGTGTTATTGCGCTATTCATTGCTGTGCTAGGCTCTAGACATGATCTTGCCCTCTGGTGAATACCGCCTCTTTTTTTGAATTTTACATGTGAAATATTTTGATGAATCGCAAATCCAAAACAACATCACCCCAAAGCCAGGTGGCGGAAAAATCGGTCATTGGGACTGTGGTAAAGTTATGGCCCTATATCTGGCCACATGATCGGCCAAGCCTCAAACGTCTGGTGTTTGTTGCTGTGCTGCTGCTGATTGCTGCCAAATTAGTGACAGCCACGGTGCCGTTCTTTTTCAAATATGTGACTGACAGCCTTGCTGGCAATGAGCTTGATTTACCCTTTTTGCCGTTGTTTTTACTAACCCCCTTGATGCTAATTCTGGGTTTTGTTGCAGCGCGCATTCTAAGCATTGTCTTTAACCAGCTTCGAGATGCGTTATTTGCCCGTGTCAGCCAGCATGCCGTTCGTCAGCTTGCGCTTCGTGCCTTTAGCCATGTGCATCAATTGTCATTGCGGTTTCATTTGCAGCGGCGAACCGGTGGCCTGTCACGTGTGATAGAACGCGGCACCAAGGGCATCGACAGCGTTGTTCGCTACACGGTCTTATCGACCTTGCCGGTGATTTTTGAGTTTGCCCTTTATGCGGGGATTTTCTTTTATAATTTTGGCGCGGTCTATGTATTGGTGATTGCGATTACCGTCGTTAGCTATAGTGTTTTCACGGTAAAAACCAGCAATTGGCGAACAGTTATTCGCCGTGAAATGAACCGATCTGACACTGAGGCAAATACGCGTGCAGTTGACTCCCTGCTGAACTATGAAACGGTCAAATATTTCTCCAATGAAAAAACAGAATTGGCGCGGTTTGATCATGCAATTGCTCAATATGAAAAAGCCAGCATCAAAACATCAACATCGCTTGGTTGGCTAAATTTCGGGCAAGCCGCAATTTTCTCGCTTGGCATGACGGCCTCAATGCTGTTGTCGGCAAATGCGGTTATTCGCGGTGAGCAGACGATTGGTGATTTTGTTCTGATTCATCTGTTTTTGATACAGCTGTCGCAGCCACTTAACTTTATTGGTGCCGTCTATCGTGAAATTCGCCAATCATTAACTGATATTGAAGTTCTGTTTGATTTGTTGGAAACACCTGCCGAGATTGTTGATTTGCCAAACGCGCGTGATTTAACAGTGCAGTTAGGGGCGATCTATTTTGATAATGTGCATTTTCATTATGCGGATGATCGGCCGATTTTGCGCGGCATCAGCTTTGACGTGCCGGCTGGAAAAACCGTTGCCATTGTCGGACAATCGGGGGCAGGTAAATCGACCATTTCGCGATTGCTATGCCGGTTTTATGATGTCACGGCAGGCAGCATTTCCATCGATGGGCAGGATATCCGGTCGGTCAAGGCAACAAGCCTTCGCGCGGTCATTGGCGTGGTGCCGCAAGATACCGTTCTGTTCAATGACACGATTGGCTATAACATTCATTATGGGGATTTGGATGCTGGCAAGGAAGCGGTCTGGAATGCGGCAGTGGGTGCCAAGATTGATGACTTTATCCAGTCGCTGCCACGCGGGCTTGAAACCGAAGTGGGTGAACGCGGACTGAAGCTGTCTGGCGGTGAAAAACAGCGGGTTGCAATTGCAAGAGCCATTTTAAAAGCCCCGCCTATTTTGATTTTGGACGAAGCCACATCATCGCTTGATACAAAAACTGAACAGGATATCAATCAGGCATTGGACCTTGTTCTAAAAGATCGAACCGCTGTTATCATTGCGCATCGCCTGTCAACAATCGTAAAGGCTGATGAAATCATTGTTCTGGATAAAGGGCAGATTGCTGAGCGTGGTACGCATCAGAGTTTGCTGGCACAAAATGGTGTCTATCAGAAAATGTGGAACCGTCAGCAAGCATTTCAAGAGGTTGAACAGAAATTGAAAAGCCTTAGCTGAAGCTTCGCCAAAATCCGTGCCTAATGTGATGAAAGGTGATGCGGTGTTTTATTTGGGTTAGTGGCGTGGAAAGTTGTATCAAAGATCGTTCTGGAATTTCCGGCACTAATTTCCTATCATGGCGGTGGTCATGAAGCTCATCCATGCTGAATGTCCATTAAGGTTTTGCAAATTATCCTTGGGATGAAGGAACGTATCAATGCTGGTTGTAATCTCGCCTGCCAAAAAATTGAACATGCAACCATCTGAAGATATTGTGCCAACGCTACCTATCTTTGGCGATGAGGCCAATGAACTGGCCGATGTCATGCAAAATCTCAGCCTTGATAAGCTTCAATCCCTGATGGGGATCAGTGAAAATCTGGCCAAGCTAAATGCTGACCGGTTTGCCCATTTCGGATCACAGGATAAAAAACCGGCAGCACTTGCCTTTGCGGGTGATACTTATTTGGGGTTGGAGGCGGCAAGCCTTGAACCAGATGAAATGGCATGGGCGCAAAATCATTTGCGGGTGTTGTCGGGCCTCTATGGGGTGTTGCGGCCACTTGATGCCATTGAGCCTTATCGCTTGGAAATGGGCAGCCGGTTAACAACAAAGCTGGGTAAATCACTTTATGATTATTGGGGCACAAAAATTGCTGAGGCTCTTAATAAACAAGCGGCTGCCACCGGTTCCAATTTATTGGTAAATTGCGCTTCGAAAGAATACTTTAGCGCTGTTGATCTAGCTAGTCTTACTTTGCCTGTTGTGACACCGATCTTTTTGGAAAATAAAAATGGCAAAGCGAAAATTGTTAGCTTTTATGCAAAAAAAGCACGTGGCGCGATGGCGCGGTTTGTTGTTCAAAACAGACTGAAAACCAAAGATGATTTAAAAGGATTTGCTGCTGGCGGCTATTGCTATCAGCCAGATCAATCAGATGCTGACCATCTTGTTTTTGAACGCGAGGCTTCGGTTTAATTGTCTTGGATATGTCCGCCTCAACGTCGCGGGTTTTGTGGCGGGGTAGTGGGTACAAATGGGAACCGTTTACGAGCTTTGGTTGCGGTCGTATTGGGGTCAATAGCGCCGCGCACATAAGCTCGTGATGCGTCAAAAGGCGGCGTGTAATCCCACGATGGGAAAACACCCTGCTTCATTGCTTCTTGAACAAATAGTCGGTTTTTTTGCGACGTCTCAACACGCTCGGCAAGATCGGGTTCATCCCAGCGATTAGCAACATGGGCGCGCATTGTTGCCAAGGTTTTGGCATATCGCGGATTACCGGCAAGATTATTTTGTTCGTTTGGATCAATCTCAAGGTTAAACATCATTTCCGGATCATCTCCACAACTGATGTATTTGATATTCTTGTCGCGGCACATCAGCGCCGGTGCATGAACCCCCTCGCCACAATATTCAAAAAAGACGATATTCTCATCCGAGTCTGCGGCGGGTAGATCAAGCAAGCTACGCCCGTCTATGGCGCTGGCATAGCTGTCAAATTTGCCGTCACTAGCGATATCAACGAATGTTGGTAAAAGGTCAACCAAGGTAGTCAGGGCTGGCTCCCTTTGACCGGTGGGAATTCGTGGGCCCATGCCAATCAGTGGCACACGAACTGATCCTTCAAATGGATTAAATTTAAACCACATGCCACGTTCGCCAATCATGTCGCCATGGTCTGAAATAACAAAAACATAGGTATTGTCTAGGGTGCCGGTTTTCTCCAGCACAGCAACTAGGTCACCAACGAGCGTATCAAAATAGCTGGTCATGGCAAAATACGCATGGCGAGCGTTTCGAAGCTGCTCGTCGGTAATGTCAAATTCATCCTGCCGGATGATCATGTAATAGCGCTGTGCCCATGGGTCGCGATCCTGATAAGGGATATAACCCACTTCAGGCATGCTAATTTGATCTTGATCATAAAGATCCCAGAATTCCTTAGTTGTCACAAAGGGGTTATGCGGATGGGTGAAGGATACATGCAGCAAAAAGGGCCGTTCGTCGGCAGATCGTGCCAGATCAAAAAGTTCCTGTCTCGCGGTGTTGAAAACATGCTCGTCATAATCGATTTGCAAACTGCGATCACATAACCCTGCTTCAACTACACTGTGAAGGCTCATGCGAGACGGCGAATATTCCTCTTCAATTTTTGACCAGTCGGCGGTCCACCCGTAATCTGATGGGTAAATATCGGTCGTTACA
>CAJYBL010000064.1 GCA_913064995.1 uncultured Alphaproteobacteria bacterium | reverse complement strand
TGGAGTCTTTGCATTGACTCCTCCATAAAGCGGTAAGTCATTGTAGGTACAGTCATCCGCCAGAATCAAAAGAATATTAGGCGGTTGGGCAGCCCAAAATAAATGGGGCAAAGAAAGACAAAAAAGGACTAAAAATATTATCATTTTGTAAGACCCTTGGCTTTTCTTGCCTAACCGCAAGGTCTAATTGCACTCACGGAAGGATTCGCTTATCCACTTGCTCCTCTCTTCCAACAATCTCTAGTATAAGAATATGAAAATTGCCATCTGCTCCTTCTCTTATTTTATTCCCATTCTCTTATTTTTTATCTCTTCCCAAGCTTATGCCCAAGTGCCGGCAAACGGACAAAAAAAGCAGGAAGCATGGGCCGGAGAAAAAAAGCAGTTCGAAAAAAGTTTTAAACGATGGCTGGACTTAAAAGATCACCACCAGGGAAATTACTCCTACACCAGAAAATCGGGTAATTCGACTGGGTTTAGTCATACAACGACTATCACCGTAACCAATCATCGTGTGACTGAACGTAAATTTGAATCAATCGGCCCATCCCACCCCGATGGTAGACCGCTTGATAAAAACAGCTGGACTGAAAGAGGAGAATTCATCGGAACTTCCTCAGACAAGCAAGCCCATCCCCCCGTAACCCTCGACCAACTTTACGCAGAGGCAAAGGAACGGTTGGCCAAGCCCATTCCTCCCTTCCACCAGGGAATCCTCCGGTTAAACGAACAGGGTCTTTTATTAAGCTGCTTTGTCCGGGATACCCGTATTGCCGATGATGCCCCGAATGGCCAGAAAATCAGTCAGTAAATCATTGGTTGCGACAAGTCCAAGAAGCACGCCAACAGGAATGAAAAACCCAAACAGCAACGGGATGACACAAACCGCCCAACAGGCCAAAACCCCTGCCTCAGTTGGCACCAGCATCGCAAGCGGCGTTTGGTTGCGGCTGCTGCTGACATATTGCTGGCGCGATCGGGCATAAAGTTCCAGCCCCAAAAGTGCCAGAATAAAGCCAAAACCCACAATCGAAATCTGCGCCGCCGCGACAAGGTTGTTCATCCCCAGCCAGACATTGAAAATGCCCAAGGTAATTGTCTCAATGGCAAAAAACTCAACAGTGCCAAAATCAGACATCACTTCCATCATGACCAGTGCAAGACCGGCCATAATCGCCGGACGCGCCAAGGGCAGGCCAACCTGCCAGAATTGCGATCGGTTGTGCACAAGCGCAATCTCAAACAGGCTTGCCGGTGTCAATCGAAAGGCAATCCGCGTCACCATATAAATATAGGGATATAAAACCGAAGCCATAACCAAAATGGCGCCACCAAGCGAGCGGATTTCAGGAAACCAGTAATCGCGCGGGCTTTGCCAGCCAAACAAATGACGAAGCCCCGATTGAAGTGGGCCAGCATATTCAAAAAACTCAGTATAACTATAGGCAATGATATAGGCCGGAATGGCCGCTGGCAGCAAAAGCATCCACTCCAAAATGCGGCGACCGACAAAATCATATCGGCTAATAACCCATGCCGAACTGACCCCAAACCCGATCGCGACAACACCAACACCTGCCATCAAAATCAATGTATTGCTGATATAGCGACCAAGAACCGTATCATAAAGATGCGACCATAACCCGCCACTATCGCCAAATGCCGCCACAAGAACTGCCAGCACCGGCCCAAGAATAAGGCCGCAAAGCATAATGACGCCAACCGACCACCGATCAAACGGTTGGCGCTGTGCGCGGGCAAAATTTGATAGAAAAGTCGCTACCATCCGACGCGATCAATAATCATCTGCGCCTTGGGTGCCAACGCTGCAAGCCGTTCAATCGGCAAACTATCTGGCTTGAAACGACCCCAACTTGCCAGCTCTCCATTCACCGAAACCGCGGGATTCACCGGATATTCGAAATTGATTTCACCATAAAGATGCTGGGCTTTTTCTTCGGTCAAAAATTCAAGAAAGGCAATGGCCGCCGCCTTGTTTTTGGCATGTTTGGCAACACCACCACCCGAGATATTCATGTGATTGCCACGATTGGACTGATTGGTAAAGACCAGTCGAATGGCTTGTGCCCATTCTTTTTGATCAGCTTTATCGCCAAATTTCATATTGCCGTAATAATAACTATTCATGATTGCAACATCACAAAGACCCTGAAAAATGGCTTTGGCTTGACTGCGATCATTGCCTTGCGGTTTGCGCGCCAGATTATTTACAACGCCTCGCGCCCATGTTTCAGTTGCGGCCTCACCATGCGCCGCAATCATTGATGCCACCAAGGCGCGGTTATAATCATGGCTGCCAGCACGGCTGCAAACACGACCCTTCCATTCCGGTTTGGCCAAATCTTCAAGATCAACAACAGCCCCTTCAGCAACGCGTGTTTTTGAGGTCACCAGAATACGCGCACGTTCTGAAAATCCAAACCAACGGTTATCTTCCGATCGCAGTCGTGACGGTATATTGGCTCGCAAAATTGACGAGTCAACCGATGCTAACAAATCCAAATCGGCATATTCGGATAGCCGCGCAATATCAACGGTCAAAATCACATCGGCAGGACTGGCTGGCCCTTCGGCTTTCAAACGCTGCGCCAATCCTTTCGACGAATAGACAACATTGGTTTCGATGCCGGTTTTGGCAGTAAAGGCGTCAAGAAATGGCTGGATTAAAACCTGCTGCCGGTGCGAATAAATATTGATATTTTCAGCCGCAAAACAAATTGATGTTGAAGCCGCAATGGCTGTAAAAGTGGCAGCCGCTACATACCGGCGCGTCAGTTTAAAATCAGGAAAGGCAAAGCGCGTCATTTTCGTATCCTACCAATCCAGAGCGTTTCATGTATACTTAACTAGCATGGTTGACCGTTAGTAGATGTTACATCTCATTTAACCATCAGAAAAGTCTTTTTTGCGAATCATTCTCAAATACTGATTTCACAATTTTCGATTGCAAATTATGCCGGCTGGGCTATCACCTATTGGTTGTTTGGTGGCGAAGATGCAACCCCTCAAGACATTAGGGTGAATACATGGATATTATGATGGGAATGAGCACGGACGCGTTTCTGATTGCGCTCGTTCAGATTATTGCAATCGACATTGTTCTCGGTGGCGACAATGCTATTATCATCGCCCTCGCCTGCCGGAACCTGCCACAAGAACAAAAACGCCTTGGTATCATCTGGGGCACTGCTGGTGCCATTATCTTGCGGGTTATTCTGGTTTTTTTCGCCAGCACCCTTATGACAACCCCGGGTTTACGGCTTGTTGGCGGGCTATTGCTGTTGTGGATTGGCGTGAAACTGCTAACCGATCAGGGCGATCATGATCTGGATGGCAAAATTGCCAAAAAAAGCAACCTCATCGGTGCGATCCAGACGATCATTGTTGCCGATTTCGTGATGAGCCTGGACAATGCCCTAGCGATTGCAGCCGCAGCCAAAGGAAGCATGTTTCTGGTGATTTTTGGATTGGCGCTCAGCGTGCCGATCATCATTGGCGGCAGCGCTATCATTTTGCGGATCATGGAACGTTTTCCAATCATCATCACATTCGGGGCTGGCCTGCTTGGCTGGCTTGGCGGCAGCTTGATTGCCAATGACGAGATCAATGCCAACATCATGCCAGAGGTGATCCTACAGTCGCCGTGGATTGCCGCGATTGCCGGTGCCACCTTTGTAGCTGGGCTTGGCACTTTGCTGGCAACGCGCAAAAAAGTGGGCAGCTAGCAATCGTGCAACTATTTTTCAATTAACGCATGCTAATTGATTGGCATGAGACAAAATCTTGTTAGTCTCTTACCACCAGAACCACTTTATCATGGCAACGTTACAATGACCCAACAAAACACTCCCAAAATTGCCGTTATCGGATTTGGCGAAGCTGGATCTTGCCTATGCAAAGGCTGGGGACGCGGTGACGTTCGCGCCTTTGACATCAAACAGATTGGCGACAACGACATCGCCGCCGACAAAACCCGTCAGATGCAAGATGCGGGGGTTATCATTGGCGATGATGTGACAAGCACGGTTCGCGAAGCCTATATGATTTTCAGCACGGTCACTGCTGATCAAGCACATGCCGCCGCAAGTGCCGTCGCCGCAGGCATCGGGAAAGGAGCCTATTTCTTTGATCTGAATAGCTGCGCCCCCTCAACCAAGCAAAAGAATGCAGAAATCATTAGCAAGGCTGGCGGGCGTTATGTCGATGTGGCGGTTATGGCCACCATCACCCCAAAATATCACCAAACCGCAATGTTGGTTGCGGGTGAACATGCCGAAGCAGCCATTGCTTTGATGCTGGCCTTGGACATGAAGCCGGTTCATGTCCCCGGGCCGGTTGGCCGCGCCTCGACAATCAAGATGATACGTTCGGTTCTAGTCAAGGGGATCGAAGCATTGACGGCTGAGTGTTTCAGCGCCGCCACAATTGCCGGCGTCGCTGATGAGGTAGCGGCCTCGCTTGACGCATCGCAAACCAAAAATGGCTGGGAAGACCAAGCTGCCTATAATATGGAGCGCATGACAACTCATGGCATTCGGCGCGCTGCCGAAATGCGCGAAGTGGCGATCACCCTTGCCGATCTGAATATCGCTGGCAGAATGACTGCTGGCACCATTGCATGGCAGGATCAACTTGGCAATCTTGGCCTGTCATTGCTTGATACTGAAGGTCTTGAGCCGCGCTTGAGCGCCATTCACGAGGCATTGGACGCCCAAAAAAGCGACTAGGCACCGCGTCTTTTTCGTCTTTAAACCAGTTTGGCCGGTTTTGCCGGTTTGCCTTCATAAAAACCGATGAACACACCGGTTGTCAGAATGACGCCAACACCGATCCATTGCGTTGAAGACAATGTTTCACCAAGCCAGAAAGCCGCCGACACGGCCGCCACCAAAGCCTCAGACAGCATCAAAATGCCAACAAGGCCGGGCGAAACATATTGCATGATGCGGAAAATCAGCAAAGCCGACGGTAAAAACACCACCGCCGAAGCCAAAAAGGCTAGTGGAATGGCCTGGAGCAACGCATTGTGCTGCGGTATGGGGTCGCCAAGATAGAGTGCAGCAAGCAGCGCCATGATGCCGCCAAATAAATATTGCAGGAAACTAACATGGACAAAATTCAACCCGTCATAGCGGCGGATCATAACCGATCCCAACGCCCAGAACAGGCCTGATAAAAGCCCCAATAAATCAGCCGGATCAAAGCGCAATTCATCGCGGCTGACCCCCGTCACAAGGGCGCAGCCAATAAGCGCCGCAGCGATAGCAAGCCACCGCCCCCACCCAGCGCGCTCACGAAGCACAAAATAGGCAATCACCGTTGACCAGATTGGCGTCATGTAAAACAAAATAACAGTTTTGGTAACCGACGCCACAATAAGCCCAAGTGCATAAAGCACAAAGCCTGCCCCCATCAAGGCACCGGCAACAGCCGCCCGCCGCCAATCGCGGCGTGAAGATGGCGCGGTTTTGACAATCAGCGGCAGCATCGCCAAGGCGGGCAGGAAATGGAACAGCACCACAACCCAAAGTCCGGACAGCCCCATCGCTTCGATATGGCGCATCGGCACCCATAAGACGCCCCAAAAAGACGACGCGAGGAAAATAATCAACAATGCCTGTCGTTGTTCATATTCCCGCGTAAATAGCGATAAAAACCAGATCATAAGTTACCTTTTTTGGATGGCCTGCATAAAATAAGCATTAAGAGCATGCCCCCTGACCAATCTATTGAAGATCTGAAAAGGCGTTTTTAAGCCGTTTTGCCACCTCGATCACAAGATCACGCCGGCAGGCAATATTAAACCGTAAAAAACTGTTACCACCAATGCCGAAACTATTGCCATGATTAACCGCAATTTGCGCCTGCTGTTCAACGCGGCGGGTAAATTCAGCGCGATCCATGCCAGTATCGGCAAAATCAACCCAGCAAAGATAAGTGGCCTCGATCGGCATTGATCGCACCCCCGGAATCGAAGCCATCGCTTCATCAAAAATGCGTCTATTTTCCGCCAGATAATCAAGCAGCGCATCAAGCCATTCATCGCCATGTTCCCATGCTGCGGTACACATCAACATGCCAATCCGGTTAAAAGACATTCCCGCAGCACCAAACGCCACCCGCGTCAAACGCGAACGCAAGGCATCATCGGCAACAACCATGCTGCCGATCATACACCCAGCAAGATTAAAGGTCTTGGTTGTCGCCACAAGCGTGACTAGCCGGTGCCGAATTGATGGCACCATATTGGCGAGGACATGATGCTGATTGCCCTTGTAAACAAGGTCATTATGCACCTCATCACTAATTAGCGTCAGATCATGCGTTTCGCAAAAATCAGCAAGCTGTTGCAATTCGTCAGACGACCAAACCCTGCCGCCTGGATTATGCGGCGAGCAAAATAGAACAATTTTTTCATCACCGGTCAGGCTGGCCGCAAGCCTGTCCAGATCCATATGATAGCGCCCATCGCGCTGGATCAATGGCGATTCAACGAGGCGGCGATCAGTGCCTTTGATAATACGCGCAAAGGCATGATAAACCGGTGCAAAGACGATCACCCCATCACCTGGCGCGCTATAGGCATTCAGGCAAAGGCTTATGGCATTGCCAAGACCATGCGCATTGATGATCCAGTCAGCTTCAACATCCCAACGATGACGCCGCTTCATCCAGCCTATCAAGGCCGCGCGATATTCACTGTCATCACCAAAATAACCATGAACCCCGTGATCCAAGGCAGCAGCCAAGGTCGATTGAACCGCAGGCGGGGCGCGAAAGTCCATATCGGCAACCCACATTGGAATGCCAGTTTTGGGCGACACGCCATATTTCGACTCCATCGTGTCCCATTTCGATGAATGCGTCCCAACGCGGTCGATGATCTCGTCAAAATCAAAAGACATTATGCTGGCTCCCCTGCCAATTCTGTTTATTTGACTGCGCCAAACAAGTTTTATCTATAGGGTGAGTTTTGGATATTTGCCAAGCGAAATCAGAGTTCAAGCGGGATCAATAAATGACAAAACCGCCTAACGTCCGGCGCTACGAAGATCGTCAATGGTTAGCCGCGGTGTGATGGCTTCGGTCGAGATAACAAGATCAAGAACCGCCCCACTATCCGACGCGTAAACGGTTTGATATCGGTCTGTATCCGTCTCTACGACATCACGTTTTATATAGGGTGGGATCGGAACGACACCTTCGCGCTCGAGTAGGGCGACAAAAGATTCGCCGGACAAACATTCAATAATAAAAAATGTATTCTCCCGACCAATAATTTCCAGATCCGATCCATTTTCAGTTTTAAGACGAGTCCCCGCCGGAGGGGTCTTACTCGTTTTTAATTGAACGAGCGCTCGTGATGAGGAAAGAATGCGCTCAAGCATTAATTCAAATTTCCCGCCAGTTTCAGCTTTATGCCCAAAAAGCCGGGCCGGCAACACCTTGGTGTCATTAACAACCAGTAAATCACCCTGACGCAATCTAGAGCCTAAATCCTCAAAACCGGCATCAATCAACGCGCCGTCGGCGGGCGGCACGCGGAAGGTCGCCTGCCCACCCGTGGGCAGCGGCAGCACCGTCGGCGCCGCGGTGGGCGTCGGGATCGGCGCCGAGGTCGGCGCCGGAGACGGCATCCCCGTCGGATCGGGCGGAGCGGTGAGCGTGCACGTCGACGAGATGCTCACGCCGTCGCTGTACGAGCTCGCCCAGCCGGCCCAGAGCACGAGGTCGCTGCCGTCGGTCGGCGCCGTCACGGTGCTGGGGACGGTGGTTGTGCGG
>CAJYBL010000063.1 GCA_913064995.1 uncultured Alphaproteobacteria bacterium | reverse complement strand
CTTTTCAACCGCCAATGCCCAAGCATGTTCCTGATTCATTGGCGATACATAATCTAGGCGATCGAAATATGGCAAAGCCTGAAGATAGGTTTTATGTTCGATCAGCTTTTCAGTACCGCGATGCAAAAGGCCGATATGCGGGTCGGCGCGTTCGATCACCTCGCCATCCATTTCTAGCACAAGCCGCAAAACGCCATGCGCCGCCGGATGCTGCGGGCCAAAATTCATCGTAATCGGTTTGATCTGCATCTCTGCCATGTTTGTCTCTTTAACGCCCTATTTTGCCGTTTTGTCGGGATCAGCTTTGGCAGCATTGCCGCCAAGCTCGTTATGCATCCCTTCCCACGGGCTAAGGAAATCAAAATCGCGGAATTCTTGAACCAGATGCACCGGCTCGTTGATGACGCGGCGCTGCGTGTCATCATAACGAACCTCGACATGACCGGTCAGAGGGAAATCCTTGCGAAGCGGATGCCCCTCAAAACCATAATCGGTTAGCAGGCGGCGCAAATCCGGATGACCGGAAAAGAAAATTCCAAACATGTCCCAGACTTCGCGTTCAGCCCAATTTGCCGCCATGAACACGCCAGTGACTGATGGAACGGTTTGGCCTTCACCCACCGTCGCAACAATCCGAAGCCGCATGTTATTGCTCATCGACAACATTTGATAAACAACATCAAACCGGTCTTTGCGTTCGGGATAGTCAACCGCTGTAAGATCAATAAGCTGGGTAAAGGCGGCCTGCCGGTCATCGCGTACCAACATCAATAATTGCGCCACAGTGCCAGCATTCACCTGCAATTCAATTTCACCGTGAATAATGTCCGATGACAGCACAATCCCCTGCCCGATTTCGCGCAAATGGTCGGCCATTATCTGCAAAGGCGACTCGCTGGCAATGCCAGCTTCGTCAATCAGGTCATTTTCATTCATTGCAGCGCCCTCTCAAGGCTAGCAAACATAAGGAAACGGCGGGCTTATTGTCCTAGCTGCGGGCAATTGTAGCGGTGCGACGGATTTTCTTCTGCAATTGCAAAAGACCGTAAATCAACGCTTCCGCCGTTGGCGGGCAACCCGGCACATAGACATCCACCGGAACAATGCGATCACAACCTCGAACAACAGCGTAGGAATAATGATAATAGCCGCCACCATTGGCGCATGACCCCATCGACAGAACCCAGCGTGGCTCTGGCATCTGGTCATAAACACGGCGCAAAGCAGGTGCCATCTTGTTGGTTAGGGTACCAGCAACAATCATCACATCTGATTGCCGCGGGCTCGGCCGGAACAGCATGCCATAACGATCCATGTCATACCGGCTGGCGGCTGAATGCATCATTTCAACAGCACAACAAGCCAGACCAAAGGTCATTGGCCATAGCGAGCCTGATCGCGCCCAATTGAACAGCTTGTCAGCTTTGGCGATGACAAAACCGCGATTGGTGATTTCGTCACCAACAGCGCGCAAAATTGCGTCCTGATTGGCGCCCGGTGGTATCGGCGGTTCCAATAATGGATCCATCACTCCCATTCCAGCGCTCCTTTTTTCCATTCATAAATGAAGCCGATGGTCAAGACGACAAGAAACAGCATCATTGACCAGAAACCGAACAACCCAATGCCACCAAGTGAAACCGCCCAAGGGAACAGAAACGCCACCTCAAGATCAAAAATAATAAACAGAATAGCGACAAGATAAAACCGAACGTCAAATTGACGGCGCGAGTCATCAAACGCGTCAAAGCCACATTCATAGGCGGCCATTTTTTCACTGTCAGGCCGCTGATTACCAAACACAAAAGCGGTCAGCACAAAGGCAAGAGACAGCCCTATCGCAATGGCGAAAAAGACCGCAATCGAGAGATATTCACCGAGAAACAAATCCAACGGGGACTCCTGAATAGCAGGTCGGAAACATACCTCACTTGAAATAATTCAGCGACGCCCTAATTGCAAGCTGCAAAGCAGAAAAATATCGGATTTAAGCCAAAATTCTGGGGATTGCAAAGCTTGGCCGAACACAGGCCTGTGATGGATGGTTGCATCTCACATTGAAGATTGCCTAATTTATGTCTAACCATCTTGGCAGGCCATACCAAAGAACCTAACCCTTATCTGATTACCAACAAGGATCGAGTGATGAACAATCAAGCACCACACAGCCGCATTCCAGACATGCCTTCACTACTTGGCTGGGGCGGCCTTATTCCCTTTGGGCTTGCCGCGCTTGGCACGCATAGCGGCGTTGACGCTTTGGTGCTTTATGGATTTATCGGCGGCACCACCTATGGTGCCATTATCCTTAGCTTTCTTGGCGCTGTTCATTGGGGATTGGCAATGCGGGACGATCGCAGCCCCTATTGGTATGTCTGGTCGATCACACCGGCACTTATGGGGTTTGCCAGCCTGTTGATTTTTGACGCTAATCTGCGGCTACTTGCATTGATGCCATTATTTGTCCTGACCTGGTCGGTGGATCGCCAAGCCGCCAGTCGCGGGCTTATCCCCGATTGGTATATGCGGCTTCGCACCATTTTGACCATCGGCGCGGTCACTAGCCTAGCGGCGATGTTACTTGCCTAGATAGGCCCCCATCTAGCGGGCGCGAATCATGATGATATTGCCCGCCACGACAAGTCCTAATCCGGCAATACCAGGCAAGGTCCAATGGTAATTTTCAAATCCGGTTGAAATCAGCAGGGCAAAAACCGGAAATACCACAGTTGCATAGCCTGCACGGCTGGCACCGATCTTGCCAATCAGCATCAAATAACAGCTAAACGTCAGAACTGACGATATGATTGTCAACCACATAAGCGAACCGATATAAAGCGAGGTTGGTTCAATCATGAACTCATAGCCCATGACATATGACACCAGCCCAAGATAGCAAGCTCCATAGGCCATGCCCCAGGCCGTCGACGCAAAAACCGGTATGCCGCGAAGCTGGCTGGCGGCCGAAACCATATTTCCACTGCAAAAAAACAACGTGCCAGCAAGGCAAAGCATCAGGCTTGGCATTGCCGTTTCGGATAGCTGTAATTCAGGCCAATATAATAGCGTCACCCCGCTGATCCCGACAAAGGCAGCAAGCAGATGCCGCATTGGCGGAAGTTGGCGTCCAAGCGCTGCCCCCATAAGAACATTGACCAATGAAGCGGTTGAAAAAACCACCGCCAAAAGCCCTGATGCCACCCCGTTGGCAGCGTGATAAAATAGCGTGAAATTACCTGAGAAAATAAACAGGCCAAGCGCGGCAAATCGCCAATGAACCCGCCAATCAAACCGTAATGACTGGCCAGACATAATCGCCAAAAGCGCCATCATCGGCGCCGCCATCAAAAACCGCCAGAATAACGATATTTCGGGCGCAACAACGCCAAGCTGCCATTTTAACGGCAGCCAGCTTGTGGACCAGCCAAACACCACGCCAGCATAAAGCAGCATGTCAAACGGCGCCATATCGCCTCCTTATTGGCAGGTTCTAAACGCTACGCCGACACCCAGTCTTTCGGATCAATATCAAGATAGGCCTCAACCGCAGCGGTGGCGATTACAGATTTGGCATTATGAACATCATCAACAACATCCAAGCCGCCTTTAACGACTTGGACTGCCGCATTTCCGCGCGGAAGCTTGGCGGCCACAATGGTTTGGTCAACCTTTTCTGGATCCTGCACGGCAATCGTCACACGCACATCCATATCGGCATGATCAAACCCAAGTGACCGGAACAGAATCAAAGAACTATGGTGAAGCGCGTCATCAACAGCCCGGCACGCCGCCTTTGTATAATCTTCACCATAAAGATCATTACCAGTACCCATTTCAAGAATGATACGTTTCATCATGCGGCTCCTGCAGGCTCAAGATCGAGATAAACCACCACCGCCGCATTGGCGATAACGGTAACGCCGCCACCTGGCTTTGGCACGTCAAGACCGCCATGAACAGCACGAACCGCCCCCTGCCCATAAGGCAAGATTGCGGCAACCTTTTCAGTATCCACCTTTTCCGGCTGCTGGACGCCAATTTCCACTTCGATGATCATTGCCGAACGATCAAGGCCGAAGGCATCAGCAATCGATAGAGAATTATGCCAAAGCGCGTCTTCAACCGCGCGGCATGCCGCCCGCGTATAATCTTGCTGGCGAAGCGAGCTGCCCATGCCAAGCTCCATCACCATCCGTTTTTTTGCCATGATCAAAACACCTTAATACATCAAAGGAAATGCGGCCAACCGCATCGTTTACCGGCAGAGTTATAGTCATTTGTTTTGGCAAAACCAACCCAAACAAACGCTCGCCCCTATTAGGCAAGCCCAAGCGCCGTTTGCACTTCGGCTGTCCAGCCAACAAAACTATTGTCACCACTCTCGATGACCGGCCGTTTGATCAAGGTTGGATTCACCCCAAGCAACGCCAGAGCTGGCTGTTGGCGAGCCTGTTCGTCAAGCCCACGCCATGTCGTTGATTTACGGTTTACCAGAACCGCATCGCCATGTTCATCAAGCCATTTTTGCAATTGCTCAACGGCAACTGACGTTACCCGAAGATCAATAAATTCAACTGATTGTCCAGCAGACTGTAACTCCTTTAGCGCCTTCTTACAGCTATCACAATTTTTCAGCCCATAAAGTTTCACAATCTGCCTCCTGTTTGATCGGAGGCAAGCTTACCGTCCCACAACAGCCCTGCCAAGCAAGGTTTTTGTGATGTCTAAACAGTAACAGCCCCAGGGAATAGCTCCAGTTTTATCAGCGCTTGTCATGTTCAATCAAAACGCGCAGATTCAATCACTCAATGCCTTGAATTATTAACTGTCCTAAATCAATAAATGACCTAGATAATTTAATTTTGGGCGCTATCACGATCCTCGTCCCGCTTTTGGAGACAGCTTTGCTTCGCCGTTTCATCTATGCCAGCCATGAACGCCAGCTCAACCGAACCTATCGCAACCGGCTTGCCAATCGCGGCAACACCGCCCAAGGCGTTTTCTGGCGTTCACAAACAAGCCAGATTGCGCGTTTTGACGCTTTGCTATCGCTTGTGCATCAATTAGCACCGCAAAAGCCGGTGACAATTGCTGATATTGGCTGCGGATACGGTGCCATGCTGGCATTTATCAACAAGACCCCAGCCTATGCCCAAACGATCTATCACGGGGTTGATATCAATCGGGCGATGATCGCCGCTTGCCACCAAACATTTCCTGCCGAAAATGCGCTTTTCACAATCGGCAATACGTCACCAAAATTGGTTGATTTTTGTGTGTTTTCCGGCACTTTCAACCTGACCCATAGTGATGATCCTGACCTATGGATGGATTATATCTTTACCTGTCTTGACCGTTGTATGGAACGGGCACGTTATGGGCTGGTGTTAAATCTTTTATCTTCACCAAAGGCCAAGATCGAAAGCCAAATATTCTATGCGGATCGTGCAGCCTTTATCAACCGTGCCGGAGCCGTGATTGGCCCAACTCACGCGCAATCAACAAAATATGTTTCGGGTGACGTCAGTTTTGTGATCACCCGAAAAACCTGATCAAGAATGTCAGAATTCGATGGCCATACCATCATGCCCAACCGAACAGCGCCCGTCAAAGCTGCGGCCGGTTTCTGCCTGCCAATCGGCATCACTGCAAATATCGCGCTCAGGGGGAATCAGGTGATTTAACACCAGATGCCCAACATTGGCCAAAGCGGCAATCTGCCCTACCTGTTCAGCAAAGCTATGCGCTGCAAGAAGGTGGTTTTTAAGCCGGTCATCGCCAGTTTTGGTTTTTGCCAGCACATGATCAAGCCCCTTTGCCAGCATCGCCTCATGCACCAAAATATCACTGTTCATGGCAAAGCCGGCCAAAGACGGCAAATAACGTGTATCGCCGGAAAATGTTATTGATTTACCACCGGCATCAAAACGCAAAGCATAGGAATCAACAACCGGCGGGTGATCATTATGCATCGCCGATACGGTTAGGCCATCTTCATCGACAAGCCGAATTGGATCGGACGTTTTCGCATCAATGATGTTGATCTGCGCCATTGCGGCAAATGGCACACGTCCCTCGTCCGCCATTCGGATGGTGATGTCAAACCGCATCATTTCGCAAAATTGGCGCCAGATAGCGGCAATTTCAGGCGGGCCAAACACCGACACGGGCCGATCAAGACCAGCCGTCCATGCGGTATGCAGCAACGCGCCAAATTCAAGAATATGATCCGAATGGCAATGGGTGATGAAAATATCGGTCAGGCCGGTCAATGGATAGCCTGCTTTAACCATGCTGGCGGTAACGCCAAGGCCGCAATCAATGATGATCGACCGTCCGGCGATTGCCAGATGCGACGATGTTGGCAAAAAAGAAGCACCTTCGCCGCGAAGTGACGGGCCGCCCTTAGTGCCAAGTAAAACTAGCTTTGCCATGTTCCTCTCTATGCACCTATTCCCGAGCAACCGGTTTTACAATAACCGCTTTTGCACCAAACCAACGATAGACATTTTTGCAGCAGATCGACCAAATTGCCAATGGATTGATACAGGCTGACGCAATCAGCAGCAGAAGAATAGCTTTCGATTGACCGTCAGGTGGTAATCACAATCCGCAAACGGCTCTTTTGACAAAGCCCATAATTTGATCGCAAACATTAGGGGCTGTCTCGATGACGCCTTAAACAAAACGAAATTGAACGGCAAATTTTGCCGTTTGCCACAATAAGAGATGTTTAAGAAAATGTGGCGGGAGTGACGGGACTCGAACCTGTTAGAAAGCGTCTTGCTATATCCTCAAGTGATATATCACAGACACTTGCGGGTCAATCCCCTGACGCTATAACCCCCCTTAACCCATGTAGTCTGGCACTGGCTTGGCACTGGCGAGTGCCAAGAGGTTTGGCACCCGGCGTCCATAGAACATCGAGATTAGTTGTGAGCTTGAACAACCCTAAATCTACTCATCATCGTCGAGGAGGTTATCGTTGCCTTTTATTCTTGAGTTGATAAGGTCAAACCCACTCTGGTCAGCCTGCTGATTGCTATCATAGCTGTGGATCCTCGAACTCAATTTTCTTTTTCCTGCTTATCCAAATCAACACGTAACCAACTATCTTTTCCCAAGTCCCAAAGCCAAACAACTTCAGTTGGAAGGATACTCAGTTCCTTGTTGATTAAATCCTCATCCCAGCTTTCAAACTCGATTTGTTTCACCGCGTCTTCAGAAAATGAGCCCATAACTTGACTTTTTACTTTTTGAGGTTCCTGTCTTACTTGGCTTGGTGGATTATTTTTCCCGCCTTTCACTGACGGTGAGAACATTCTCTTGATTATAGGCGCAGAGGAATTACTGCGGCTTGACGTTGCAGAGTTAGAAAGAGGTACGACTATATTAAGTGAAGCGGAAAAAGTTTCTGAATCAGTCAAATTCTGGAGTTGAAAATCAAACAACTTTTGACCATCTGCATCTCTCACAAGAAATATATAAACATCTGTGCCACAGGTATTTTTGTTCAAACTCGACGAAGTCCACTGACACAAATAACCTGGCGCAACCGATAATGTATTACTAAAAGAACGCATATCACCCCATTTAGGCTGAAATTTAAATTCTGAAGCCAGAGAAATTTCTGTAACTTTGACTTTAGAACCATCAACTTTTAAGTTCTCATATAAAGAACCAAACTCAAAACTTGACCTTAAGTTTTTTGCTTTACTAATTTACCTCATTGGATTGGGTGTCGAGGTGGTGTGTCGGGAAGTGTGCTTGCAGGGGTCAAGTACACTCCTAGGCCGACCCCCTATCCCAAGGTATGCACCTTTCCTAGGGGAAGATGACA